>JANWZD010000004.1 GCA_025054935.1 Dehalococcoidia bacterium
CGAACACGGTCGTGAAACGCTCCAGCGCCGACGGTACTGCCCGGGCAACCGGGTGGGAGAATAGGTCACTGCCGGGGAGTCGCCGCGGGATAGAGCAGTGGCAGCTCGTCGGGCTCATAACCCGGAGGTCGGAGGTTCGAATCCTCCTCCCGCTACCAGAACGGGATCGCACACGATCCCGTTCTTTCTTTTTCGCCGAGCTATCGCGGCCGCCCCGGCCGCGGTCGATGCCCTGCTGAGCGGGGGAGCGCGGCCCGTGCTTCGCCATCCCTTTTGACCCGGAACCCGCGGAACGAGCGAGAAGCCCCGCTCCCTTCACGAAGAGCGGGGCTCTCTGGCTGAGGCGGCAGCCCAAAACGTTCGGACAGGGCGAAAGTGCCGCGTCTGGCAGGCGAGCTTCCTCCCTCGCCGTCAGCAGGGCGGTTCGAAAAGCTGGAAGAGCGCCATCGGCGCGCTATCTACGAGAGGAGACGGTTACCACCGGCCCCGGTTGCTCCGGCCGTTGCTCCGTCCGCTGCTAGAGAACGAGGTGCTACGCCTTTCGTAGCAGGACGAGCAATATACCGGTCGGTCGCCGCGCGGCTGGAAGGGCACTTCCGTCTCCTTGCCGCAGGCGCTGCAGGTCGCCGGGTGCATCGTGCGGGCGCGCCGGTCGTAGTTCCCGCTGGAATAGCTGCTTCCGTATCCGCTGTGGTAGCTGCCCGATGAGGCGTAGCCGCCTTCACTTCGCGCGCGTTTGCGCTCGGCGCGGCATTCTGGGCATCGGGACGGATCGTTCGTTAGCCCTTTGCTTGCGTAGAACGTCTGCTCTCCTTCGGTGAAGAGAAACGTTGTTCCGCAATCGCGGCAGGTGAGGGTCTTGTCTCGCATTGCGCTGACTCCTTAGAGGGTAGTGTGGTTGTGCTTCGGTCAGCGCAACTTCACAGGGGACCATGCTGCCCTGACGGGTCAAAGCTGGCTCGCTTGTGTCGGCCGCTACCGAGTCATGCCGCTCCAACTGTACTCGATCCTCCCGGAAATTGCTAGCATTGCCGGCGGCGCAGCGACGAACTGCCGGCGCCCAGCACGGCGATGCGTCGAGTGCCGGTGCAATTGGCTCAGTGTGCTGTCGCGCTGGTGAAGCGCCATCCTGCAACGCGCAGACGAGGAACGACGGTGTTGATCTCGTCGATTTCAAGCTTGGTGCGCCGGCTGATCCCGGTGACGGCATTGAGAGCGGCGAGGTAGCTGTGGGTGAAGCGGAGGTTCTTGACGGCGGCGACAACTTCTCCGCGCTCGATGAGAAACACTCCGTCCCGCGTCATGCCGGTCATCGTCACTGTCAGCGGGTGGACAGGACGGGTATACCAGAAACGGGTGACGAGCAATCCTCGGTCGACAGCGCGGACCAGATCGTCGTCGGTGCCCGGGGCAAGATAGAGATGGCGCGCGAGCGGCCCAAAGGTCGAGCCGGGGGGAAGAGCGTGGCCCGTTGACTCCTTCCCTGCACGGCTGGCGGTGAGGGTGTCGTAGACGACCCCCGCCGCAACGCCCTTGACGATGAGATCGACGCGCCGGCTGGGCACTCCCTCCGGGTCAAACGGCTCCGGGATTACCTCTTCTCCCCTCGGGTCGTCCCAAATGGAGATGTTCTCGCCCATCACGCGCTCGCCGAAACGTCCGCTGAGGAAGCTGGTCTGGTCTTGCACGCTCCGCGCCCCAAACCCTAAAAAGCTGAGAGCGGAGAGGATGTCGGCGACAGCATACGGCTCGAGCACAACGTCGTACTCCCCCGGCGCGACTTCGATCGGGTTGCGGCTGCGTCGAGCGCGTCCGAGTGCCTCCTCAGCAAGCTCCATCGGGTCGATCTGGGCAGCATCTCGCGCGAAGCGATCGGCGTAGCCCGAACCGCCGTCGCCCTGCACGACGGCCATCGCTCCGGCACTTGTCCGACGGGTAGAGGCGAACAGTCCGAGGGAGTTGGCGACGGTTATCTGTTCCGCGCGTATCTCGACGTACCCCGAGGCGACGAAGCCTGCCTCGGCAGCGCGCCGGCAGACGGGGAGCGCGAAGCGAGCTCGCGCCTCAGGAGAGGAGGCTGCCGTTGTCTCGGACCAGCCGTCGTTGGAGGGGAGCGGCTGCGGACGGGGCAACGACTGAAAGTCGGGGAGTTCGGGCGAGTGCTGAGCGAGTATGCTCGCACGCTCGACGACGCGGCGAATGCCCCCGGGCGAGAGGTCGTTGCCGGTAGCAACGCCAAGACGACGCCCGACAACCGCACGGACGGTGAACTCGACGTTTCGCTCCGCCACATTCTGATGGATGCTGTTGTTGGCGAAGCGGGTAAGCGCCGCGTCTACCTCGCGCACGACGACCTCAGTCTGGTCGGCAGCGCTGGCGGCGAATGCGGTATCAGCGAGGGCACGCAATTCACGGTCGGTCAGCATCGCGGGCTCCCTAGCGCAGTAGGCCGACGCGGACATTCCGGAAGCGGGCAGGAGCAGCGCCGTGGCCGACATGCATGGTTTGCGGCGGCTGCCCCTTGCCGCAGTTCGGCAGGCCCCAGACGATCCACTCCTCGCGATTGCAGACCGCATCGCAGCTGCGCCAGAACTCCGGAGTGATGCCGGCATAGGTAGCGTTCTTGAGAAGCGCTCCGCGCTTACCGCCGCGGATCTCCCAAGCGATTTGGGTGCCGAACTGGAAGTTCCAGCGGCGGTCGTCGATGCTCCACGACCGGTTTGTCTGCATCAGAATCCCTTCGTCGGTGTCGGCGATGAGGTCCTCAAGCGTCCACGTTCCCGGTTCGAGATTGATGTTGGTCATGCGGATGAGCGGGAGCCGGTTCCAGCCATCGGCGCGCATAGTACCATTGCTTGCTTGGCCAAGCTGCGCCGCCGTCTCCCGTGAGGTGAGGTAGCCGACAAAGCGGCCGCGGTCGACGATCGTTGTCCGCTGTGCTGGAACGCCCTCGTCATCGAAACCGAAGGTGCCTAACCCGCCGGGGATCGTTGCGTCGGCGACGATCGTGACATGCTCAGAGCCGTACTGATAGGTCCCGAGCTTGTCGGGGGTGAGAAAGCTCGTGCCGGCGTACGCGGCTTCGCTGCCGAAGACCCGGTCGAGCTCGATCGCGTGGCCGCAGCTTTCGTGCACTTGGAGCGCGGTCTGAGAGGAGTCGAGGATGACCGTGGTAACTCCCGGAGGGCACTGCTTGGCGGTCAGCAGCGCGGCCGCCTCGTCGGCGATCCGCTCAGCATGGGCAAGGATCTGCTGCTGCTCGACGAACTCCCAGCCTGCCGTGCCCATATGGAGACCGAAACTGTTGGGGTAAGAACGCGTCTGGAGCTCGTCCTCAGCGCGGGCGGTGCACTCGATCGCCACGCCGGTCTCGGTCAGCTCCTGTTCGACGTCTGCCCCTTCCGAGTTGAGGAACAGCTTCCGCTGCCGCTCACAGCCGACCCTCCCCTCCGCGACGACAATGGCCGGCTGACGGCGCATCGCTTCGTCGGCGGCGAGGAGGAGAGCAAGCCGTTCCTCGAGCGAAACGGTGAAAGGGTCGCGGATGACTGGGGTGACATAGCGGCCGCGGGTCGTCACGGGCGGGCCCAGCGTGACAGGTCGAAGTGAAAGCAGCGCGGAGGCACGCCCGATCGCGACTGCGAGCGCCGCAACCCGGTCGGCCTCGGCTGTGCTCAGGATCGCAGAACTCGCGAAGCCCCACGCGCCGTCGACGACAACGCGCACGCCGAAACCGGCGCTCTCTTCGGAGGTGATAGCGTCAACGGCTCCGTTCTTGACGGCAACGCTCTCCCGTCGTAGCTCCACCACGCGCACGTCGGCGTACTGAGCGCCCCGGCTGATAGCGGTATCTAAAGCGCGTTGGGCGACATCGCGCACAGCGTTCCCCCTTCGCTCGATTTTGCGGTATTATCGGCCGTGTGCAGGCGCTGCTGTCGGCGTGCCTGCGCCTTCTCTCGAACGTGTAACGCCCGCAGGCGGAGTGGTCCAGATGCCGATTTACGAATATCGCTGTGTTGAGGAGCGCAAGCTGTTTCAAGTGCGGCGGCCGATGAGCCAACTGGATGAGCCGACTGCTTGCCCGGACTGCGGTGCGCCCGCGAAGCGGGTCCTCTCCTTGTTTGCGACGATCGCGCGTGGCGACGGTGCCTCGTCGGCCGAGGAGAGCCTCGCCGCGCCGGGCGGCGGCTGCTGCGGCGGCGCTTGCGGCTGCGGCGCATCGCTCAACTGAGCGCCCTGATCTTCTTCCACTGCTCAAACCTTTTGGAAGGCGCGGCACCGAGCTCATGCTCTCGCGAGCGCTGATGGACGGAGCGGTGCCGCGCTCGCTCCTGCGTACTGCGGCGTCGTGCGGCGAAAAGGCAGGAGCACGCCGCCGGGCAGGCCCGTGGTGCCTGCGTGAGGGGAAGTGGTCTTCGCGAGCGGGGGAGCGTGGCGCGCCGATAAGCGCTCGCTGGGGGAGGCGGCGCTGCTAGTGAGGCTGAAGGCCGCCAGCAGCGTCGGGAGGAGAGGTGGCGAGGCTCGTTGTGCGCGCTGCGGCGAGAGAACGGCACCGCTTCGCGCTCGCGAGTGAACGCCAATCTGCGCGAGAAAGAGAACCGCGCGGGCGGCCACGAGCGGCTGCCCGCGCGGCAGGGCCGAAACGGCAGCGAGTTAGTGGGCTGGTGTGCCGGCCGGCTTCGAGCCGTTGCGCTTGATGCGAAGGTCGTAGCGGTCAAGGTTCATCACCTTGTTCCAAGCGGCCACGAAGTCGCGGACGAACTTCTCTTTGCAGTCGTCCTGGGCGTAGACCTCGCAAAGGGCGCGCAGCTCGGAGTGAGCGCCGAACACCAAGTCGACAGCGGTCGCGGTCCACTTCAGCTGACCAGTTGCGCGGTCGTACCCTTCGTAGACCCCCTCCTGCGAGCTCGACTTCTTCCACTCGGTGCTCATATCGAGGAGGTTGACGAAGAAGTCGTTCGTCAGCGCTTCCGGCCGGGTGGTGAAGACGCCGTGGCGCGACTGCCCGTAGTTCGCGTTCAGAACGCGCATGCCGCCGACAAGCACCGTCATCTCCGGCGGAGTGAGCGTCAGAAGCGCGGCACGCTCGATGAGCAGCTCCTCGGGCGTGTGGGTCAAGGGGTTCGGCCGCTGCAGATGGTCGTGCGTCAGCGTCTCCTTGGCGCGGATGTAGTTGCGGAAGCCGTCCGCGAGCGGTTCGAGGACGTTGAACGACTCGGCGTCCGTCTGCTCTTGGGAGGCATCGGTCCGGCCGGGAGCGAAGGGCACGGTAATGTCGAAGCCGGCATTCCGCGCCGCCTGCTCAACGGCCGCGCACCCGCCAAGGACGATCAGGTCAGCAAGCGAGACCTTCTTGTTGCCCGTCTGAGCGGCGTTGAACTCCTGCTGGATGCGCTCGAGCGTTGCAAGCACGCGCGCCAGCCGGGCGGGCTCATTCGACTCCCAGTCTTTCTGGGGGGCAAGGCGGATGCGAGCGCCGTTCGCGCCGCCCCGCTTGTCGGTGCCGCGGAAGCTGGCTGCCGCGCCCCACGCCGTCGCGACCAGCTCGGGGATCGACAGGCCGGAGGCCAGGATCATCCGCTTCAGGTTGGCGATGTCGTTCTCGTCGATCAGCTCATGGTCGACCGGCGGAACGGGGTCTTGCCAGAGCTGCGGCTCGGGCACCCAGGGGCCGAGATAGCGGGAGAGCGGCCCCATATCGCGGTGGAGCAGCTTATACCACGCCTTGGCGAAGGCCTCTTCCAGCTCCTCCGGATGCTCGTAGAACCGCCGCGCGATCTTCTCGTAGACCGGGTCGAAGCGGAGAGCGAGGTCAGCCGTGGTCATCACCGGCGCGTGGCGCTTGTTTGGGTCGAACGCGTCGGGGACCTTCTCCTGCGCTTCGGGGTTTTTCGCCTTCCACTGCTTGCCGCCGGCCGGGCTCGTGACGAGCTCCCAGTCGTACTTGAAGAGGTTCTCGAGATACTCGTAGTCCCACTTCGTCGGAGTGCTCGTCCACGCGCCTTCGAGACCGCTCGTGGTGATGTGCGGGCCGGGGCCGTTGTGGTAGGTGTTCTTCCAGCCGAGCCCTTGCTCCTCGAGGGGAGCGGCCTCGGGGTCGGGGCCGATGTATTCCGAGCTGACCGCGCCGTGCATCTTGCCAAAGGTGTGCCCGCCGACGATGAGGGCGACGGTCTCTTCATCGTTCATGGCCATCCGGCCGAACGTCTGGCGGATGTATTTGGCTGCGAGCACGGGGTCTGGGTTGCCGCCCGGCCCCTCGGGGTTGACGTAGATCAGGCCCATATGGTCGGCGGCATAGGGGCCGACCAACTCGCCGTCTGGCGTGTGACGCTGGTCGGCGAGCCACTGCTCTTCTGCACCCCAGTCGACCATCGGCGCTTCCCAGATATCCGGCCGACCGAAGGCGAAGCCGAACGTCTTGAAGCCCATCGCCTCCATAGCGACGTTGCCGGCGTAGACCAGCAGGTCAGCCCAGGAGATCTTGTTGCCGTACTTCTTCTTGATGGGCCACAGCAGGCGGCGCGCCTTATCCAAGTTGGCGTTGTCGGGCCAACTGTTCAGCGGGGCAAACCGCTGCGAGCCGTCACCGCCGCCGCCGCGGCCGTCGGTGATGCGGTAGGTGCCGGCGGCGTGCCAGCTCATTCGGATGAAGAGCGGGCCGTAGTGGCCATAGTCAGCGGGCCACCAGTCCTGGGGCGTTGTCATCAGCTCGATCAGGTCTTTGCGCAGCGCCTCAACGTCGAGCTCTTTGAAAGCCTCGGCGTAGTCAAAATCCGGGTCCATCGGGCTGGACGCTGGGCAGTGCTGGCGCAGCACTGACAGGTCAAGCTGGTTCGGCCACCAGTCTCGGTTGGTGCGAGGTCGGCGTCGCTGAGGGGGAGTTGCGGCGATGATAGGCGCTTCGCTCGAGCCGGTGCTGCTGGTGACGTTTTTCGTCTCAGTCACGTCGGTCCCTCTCCTCTCATACTGTGGTGTCCGCCGGTGGGGCACGATGGCCGTCGCGGCCTCAGCCGACTCCTCCCGCCCGGCACGCGCGCTGGTATGGCGCAGGCGAGCGGCTTCCGGCGGGGCAGGCGCCATCTCCCCGCGGCACGTCTGACCCGGCAAGCGCGAGCGGTCTTGCGCGGCGGGCGTCCGTCTCCGCGCGACCAACGGGACGGCAGGCTCGCTGCAGCGCGGCCCTCGCGGCCGCCCGGCCGACGCTGTTGCCGTCGGACGACGCTGTCACTTGGTGACAGTCGAGGCGATCATACTGCATTCTCGCTGTCACCCGGGATCCCCCGGTGCTGCTGCTCTCCTGCCTTGGACGGCGATTCTTATATCGTTCTAACGCGGTTCTAACGCTTGTCGAAAGTGCTCTCTTGGGCGGCATGCCGTTGATGGCAGCGTGGCAGTGTCCTTGCGCCTGCCGATCCCGGAGGCACGCTTTCCTCGACGAGAAGAGGAAGCGGCGTGTCGGGAGCATGTTGCGCGATGGATCTCTATTACGGAAGAGGAACAACCGCGTGCCGGCTCGCTGCTGGCTGCAGGGCGCCAGCCATGCTCACGGCAAGACCCCGCGCTCCTTCCTCTCCTGCGAGCGGGGCGCTAGTGAGAGCAGGCGTGTTTTTCTGACGCCGGCTTACCACGTCACGAACATCGGCATGATGACGTGGGTAAACGAGTCTTCGCCGACAGGACGGACAACGCCGGGCGAGGAGGGGCTCTTTGTTTCGAGGGCCACTTGGGGCGTGTCTAAGACCGACAGCACGTCGGTGAGATATTTCGCGTTGAAGGCGATCTTCGCTTCGCTGCCTTCGACCACCGCGTCGATCTCGCCTTGGTTGTCTCCAAGCTCTTCGGCGCGAGCGCGGATGATCATCTTCCCCGGCGCAAGCTCTCCGCCTGGAAAGGTCTCGATGCGGACGATCCCGTTGCTGTCGCGGGCGAAGATCGCCGCCGGACGAGTGGCTGCGAGAAAATCCGCCGTATTGACAACAACGCGACTGGCATAGTCGGTGGGGATCAGCTGAGCGTAATTTGGGAAATTGCCCTGGATCAGCTGCGACACCACGTCGACGCCATTCAGGTGAAAGACGATCTGCCCTTTGCCGCGAGGAAGGGCAACATACACGGGGTCGTCTTGGTCAGCGAGGAGGCGCCCCACCTCCGAAAGCGACTTGGCCGGCACAATGATCTCCACCGGCCCGTCGCCGCTCCGGTCCAGCACCGGCAGCCGCCGGACGGACAGGCGGAAGCCGTCTGCCGCCGCCATCGTCATCTCGTCTTCCCCAACTTGGAGCAGGACGCCGGCGAGCACCGGGCGCGCTTCGTCGGTCGCCGCAGCAAAGACCACCTGCCCAATCGCCTCGCGCAGCGTTTCCGGGTCGAGGGTGACCGACGCGCGGTCGCCTTCTAGGGTCTCCCACGTCGTCACCGGCGGGAAGTCATCCGCGTCTTGGCCGTTCATCCGCGCCTCGAAGCGCGCGCACTTCAGCCGCAGGATCTTGCCGCTCAGGGAAAGATCGATCCGGTCGTTCGGCAGGGCGCTGACGAACTCGGTGAGCAGCTTGGCGGGGATCGTGATCGCGCCTTCCTCCTCGACCTTCGCGCCGATCCAGCAGGTGATCCCGATCTCAAGATTGGTGGCCGAGAGCCGCAGCCGGCCTTCGTCGGTCGCCAACAGGATGTTCCCCGTGATCGGCAGCGTCGACTTCGTCGCCACGGCGCGGCCTACGATGCTCAGCCCACGCTTGAGGTTCTCCTGAAGGCACGAGACCCGCATTGCCACTCCTCGCTCGAATGTCCAATCCAAGCCCGATGCAGCTTAGGATGAAAGCAGGTGGCGGTGCAGTATAGCAACGCTCCCCCCTCCCAGCAAGAAGAACGCAGTTCGATCGCCAAGATGCACCCTCTTTTTGCGGATTGCCCCCTAGATGTTGGGGCGTGACCGGCGATAGCGCGGCGCGGCGCACTCTGGCAAGATTCTGGTATGACGATTTTTCCCTGCTGCCTGCCCCCTCGATGAACGCCGAGGTCCTCGTTCTGGGGGGCGGCTACGGCGGGCTCACCTTTGCTCGGACGCTCCACCAGCTGCTTCCCGATTGCGACATCCTGCTTCTCGACCGGGAGACAGTGCATCAGTTGGTCATCCAACTGCACGAAGGGGCGGCCTTTACGACGCCGGTCGATCGTCTCGGCATCCCCTTTGAGCGCGTCCGCAATGGGGTCCGGGTTGCGCAGCGAACGGTCACCGGCTTCGACTTCGCCGCTCGCCACGTGATCACGGACCAAGGGCCGGTTGGCTACCGCTGGCTGGTCATCGCGCTCGGCAGTGAGGTGAGCGATGCCGGTATTCCCGGAGTGGGCGACGCCTTCTGCCTGCGCTGGCTCGAGGATGCCCGCCGGCTGCGAGCGCATCTCGAGACCTTGCGCTCCGGCTTAGCCGCCGCTGCCCCCGCCGAGCGGGAGGCGTGGCAGACCATTGTCATCGGCGGCGGCGGCGCGACCGGTGTCCAGCTGGCGGGAGAATTGGCCGACTGGCTGCGCGACGACTGGAACCGCCCCCCCGGCGGGCGGGTCGTTCTCGTTGAGGCGACCCCCACCCTCCTGCCGCGCTTTCCCGCTGAGCTCGGCCGCGAGGCGGCACGCGTGCTGCGCGCGAAAGGGGTCGAAATTCGGCTTGATGAGCCGATCACCGCGGTCGCTCCTGGGGTCGTCTCTCTCGCCTCCGGCGCCCGCCTCGTCACGCGGACGATGATCTGGGCGGGCGGGATCCGCCTGCCGTCCGTAGTTGCGGCTGCCGGGCTCCCATTGCGCCAGCGCGCTCTCGCGACCGATGAGTTTCTCCGCGTGCCCGACCTGCCCGACGTGTTCGTCATCGGCGACTGTCTCGCCGTGATCGACCCCCGATCGGGCGAGCGGCTGCCAGCCTCCGCCCAACTTGCGACCCAGGCAGCGCGCGCCGCGGCCGAGAACGTCGCCCGCGCCCGCACCGGCCGTTCCCTTCGCCCGTTCCGCCCGGCGTATCTTGGCGAAGCGATCTCGCTCGGTCGGGATACTGCGGTAGCGCGGGTCGGTCCGCTGACGCTCCGCGGACTGGCCGGCCTGGCGGTCAAGCACTTCACCGAACAGCGTTATATCGAGGCGCTCGGCGGGATGAGCCTACTGCGCGAGTGGAGCGACCGCCGCCGCGCTCCCTGACTAGCGGGGAAGCGCCGACTCCGCGCACGGGACGCAGTCATGATGAATTGCGGCCGTCGCGGACTCATGCTCGAGCTGAAGCGTGGAATGTTCGATCCCGAACTCGTGATGCAGCAGTTCGGTGAGCGCTTCGAGGACCTTGCACGGCTCGGCGCTCGCGGCAATGAGAACGTGGGCGGAAAGGGAGACAAAGCCGCTCGTTACCGTCCAGAGATGGAGGTCGTGAACCGCGACCACGCCCGGCGTCTCGTTCATGCGCCGGGCAATTGCCGTCACGTCGAGATGGCGCGGCGCGACGAGCATCAGCACATCGACCGCTTCTTTGATGAGGCGAAATGCGCTGATCAGCACGAGCCCGCCGATGAAGACGCTCAAAATCGGGTCTGCAAGATACCACCCGAAGGCGGCGATCAAGAGGCCGGCCGCAATCACGGCGATCGAGCCGAGCAAGTCGCTCAGCACATGGAGATAAGCGCCCCGCTCGTTCAACCCGTGCCCATGGCCGAGGATCCGCAGGCTGACGACATTCGCGGCAAGACCAGCCACCGCAATAAGGAGCATCGGCCCTGTCGCGATCGGGCGGGGGTCCTGCAGGCGCTCAAACGCTTCGTGGCCGATCCAGAGTGCGGCAGCCACGAGAGTAAGCCCATTAATGAGCGCGGCCAGTATCTCCGCCCGGCGAAATCCGAATGTCCGTTCTCTCGTCGCGGGCTTCGCCGCCAGCCACGCTGCGCCGAGGGCGAGCAGCAGTGCTCCCGCGTCTCCCAGCAGATGGGCGGAGTCGGCGAGCAGCGCAAGCGAGCCGGTCCAGAGCCCGCCGATAAACTGAACGACAAAGAAGACCGCGGTTACGCCCAGCGCGAGCGCGAGACGACGGCGGCTTGTTCCGAGCAGCTGATGGCCGGACGCGCTAGCATGGTCATGATCGTCGTGACTGCCTTGGGGAACATGACAGTGCAGGGCATCACGCACACTTACCGCGCTTCGTCGTATCGCCACGCCACAATCATACACGATCGTTGCCGTGAGAAAAGCATCCCCCGCAGACGACTGCCGGGAGCCGCACTCGAAAAAAGAAGAGACGAAAGAGAGTGAGAATGCAGCCATAAGATGATCATCTTCGTCGAAATCGGCAAGATACACTACAGGTGTCTAGCCATTTCCAGTTCGAGATCCGCTCTCATCAGCTCAGCAGCCGATTGGCGGGTGGTGCTGGTACAATGAGAGGCCGAACTTCCGCGGGCAAGGAGGGAGTGTGGTCCGGCGACCGATCTATCTCGATTACGCGGCGACCTCGCCGGTCCATCCCGAGGCGCTGGAAGCGATGCTGCCTTACTTCTCGGAGCGCTTCGGCAATCCGTCAAGTATCTACGGTCTTGCCCGCGAAGCGCGTCAGGCCCTCGACGACGCGCGCGAGCGGATCGCGCAGTGGCTGGGCTGCCGTCCCGCAGACCTTATCTTTACCAGCGGCGGCACCGAGTCCGACAACACCGCGCTCAAAGGGGTCGCGTTTGCTGCTCGCGCCACGGGCAATCATCTAGTCACCACCGCAATCGAGCACCACGCGGTTTTGCATACGTGTGACTACCTCGAGAAGTTCGGCTTCGAGGTGACGTATCTTCCGGTGGACGGCGATGGGCTCGTCTCGCCCGAGGCGGTCGCTGCTGCCCTGACCGAGCGGACGATCCTTGTCTCCGTCATGTTGGCGAACAACGAAGTCGGCACGATCCAGCCTATCCGCGAGATCGCTGCGCTCTTGCGCGCGCAGCCGCGCCGCATCTGGTTCCATACCGATGCGGTGCAGGCGCCCGGCTATCTTGACCTCGATGTCGACACGCTTGGCGTCGACCTGCTCTCGCTCTCGGCGCATAAGTTTGGCGGGCCGAAGGGGGTCGGCCTGCTCTACCTCCGGCGCGGCACGCCGTTCCAGCCCCAGCAGTACGGCGGCTCCCAAGAGCGCAACCGCCGCGCGGGCACCGAGAATGTCCCCGGCATCGTCGGCATGGCGGCCGCGCTGGAAGTCGTGATGCGCGAGCGGGCGACCGTCCAGCCGCGGGTTGAGCGGCTGCGCGACCGGCTGATCGACGGCGTGCTCGCCTGCATCCCGGGTGCGCGGTTGAATGGCCATCGCTGGCGGCGGCTCGCCAACAATGCCAGTTTCTGCTTCGAAGGCGTCGATGGCGAGTCGCTGCTGATGGCGCTCGATCTCGCGGGCATTGCCGCCTCGAGCGGCTCGGCGTGCACCTCAGCTTCCCTCGAGCCCTCTCACGTGCTCACCGCGATGGGGCTGCCGGCAGAGATCGCGCGCGGCAGCCTCCGCCTCACCCTCGGTCCCGAGACGACCGACGCTGACATTCAGACAGTGCTCGACGTCCTTCCGCCGATTGTGGCGCGGCTGCGTGCCGTCTCCGCCAAGGCGTGACCCCTGCCGGACCGGAGAAAGCGGTGCGAGCGCGATAGAGAATGCTGCGCTCGGCTCGGCGATGAGCGGCACCATCAGCCAAGCGCTGGCCGGCGCGCCGGCGAGCAGAGAGCGCAGTATCATGCAGCGGCATCAATCAGCGCATCCTCGGAAAACGCGCTTGGGAGGGCGTGATGAACGAGCAGGCAGAAGCCGCCAAGAAGACAGCGCTCCTGATGATCCCCTATGGGCTGTATGTGCTTGGGACGCGCAACGGCGATGAGCTCCATGCCGGCACCGTCAACTGGGTCACGCAAACCTCGTTCAAGCCGCCGTTGGTGGCGGTCGGCGTCAAGCAGGACAGCGGCCTCTATGCGGCGTTGAAGGCAAGCGGCTCCTGTGCCCTCTCCTTTCTCGAAACCGGCCAGCGCGACCTCGCGTTCGCTTTCTTCAAGCCGTCCAAGGTCGAGAACGGAACGATCAATGGGCAGCCGTTCGAAACGGCCGAGACGGGCGCACCGATCATCACCGCCGCGCCGGCGTGGGTCGAAGGGCGTGTCGTCGGCGAAGTGGCGGTCGGCGACCATAGCTGTGTCGTGTTCGAAGTGACCAATGCTGGGCTGAAGCGCGAGGCGAAGATCCTGACTCTCGAGGAAGTGGGGGTGAAATACGGCGGCTAGCGCGGGCGCGCTACAATCGCCCCAGAAGGGGGCTGGGTGGGCTTCAGATATCCCCCCGAGACGGTAGCGTTTCGCGAAGAAGGCAGCGGATGATGATGGCCGACCGGAATGGCGACGGCCCAGCGACGCAGCGGTTCGTTGACGCCCTGCGCGGGCGCGGCTCCTTGCCCCTGCACTGGCCGAAGGAGGATGGAGGGCAGGGGCAGTCGAGCTTCGAGCGGGTAGTCCGTGCCGGCGCCAGCGCCTACATTGTCGGCTCGGTTGGGGTGAACCTCGCCGCTCCCGCGCTGATGCATATCGGCTCCGGGCAGCAGAAGCGCGACATTCTGCCCAAGATCGCCGGTGGCGAGATGGCCACCGAGCCCAAGGCCGGCTCCGACCTTGCCTCGCTCAAGACGACAGCGCTGCGCGATGGCGGCGAGGACCTCGTCAGCGGCGCGCAGGTATTCATCACTCTCGACATGAACAGCCCCGGCGTCGCAATCCGGCTGTTCCCCCTGATCGACGGCGGACGTCACGGGGTCAGCTCCCTCGACAACGTCGGCATCCTGCGCGCCAACCTGATTGGCAAAGAGAACCGCCGGGGATACCATGCGGCCGTCACGCTCGATTTCGAGCGCGCCGCCGCCGGCGCGGTGACGCGCGGCGAGGGAGACGTCAAGCGCCTGATCGCCTGCGCCCGCGCGATCGAGCGGAAGGGACGGCGTCGCTCGGATGACCTGGAGACCCGACGGGGGCTGCGTACAGCGTATCGCGACGCCCGAATTACCCGGGCGCTCGCCCTGCGCGTGCTCGGCAGTCAGGCGAACGGCCAGGTCGCTCGTGCCGAGACCGCAGCGCTGTCGCTCCGCAGCCAGCTCGCTGAGACCAAATCGCTGATTTACGGGATGTACAGGCTGCTCTCTTTCCCGGCTCGCCCTGCGCCGTTGAGGATGGCGATGGCGTCCACCGCTCGTGGCGCTTGGCAGGACGCCGCGCCGCCAGTACGATTGAAATTCAAAAGAACATCATCGCCCAACGCGGTCTTGGGATGCCGCGTTCGGCGCGAACGAGGAGCGCGATGACGACCGAAGCCCCGCTCGATCTTGCCGACCGCCGCGAGGCGCGCGCCCGTGCCTTCGAAATGGTCGGCAGCACCCCCCAAGGCGCGCCGGAGTATCGCCCCAATATGACCTTGGGGATCTGGATCTCGAAATACTTCCCCGGCCTCGCCAAGCTCCGCAAGCGGATTGTCTGGTCGCTCGGCGAGAAGCTCGATGGGCCCTTCGACGCAACCGACCTGATGCCGCCCGGTGCGACCGAGCCGGCGAAATACCCTGCCTATTACTTTATGAAGCCGGTTCACACCTATCCGAAGCCGGGCGCGCTGGACCCCGCGTTTGGTCCCTTTGTCGCCGAGTTCAACGCGAAGTCGCCGTTCTACTTCGGCAAGCCGGAGACGACCCGCTACTGGCTCCAGCGCGCCTATCCGGACTTCTCGCGCGGGCGCGTGCTCGATATTGGCTGCGGCGTCGGCCCGATCACCTTCGTGATGGCAGAGCTGTGGCCGGAAGCAGAAGTGATCGGCATCGACCTCTCTCCCTCCTGCATTCGCTGGGCGCGGCGAGAAGCGGAGCGGCGCGGCCTCAAGAACGTTTTCTTCTACCACCTCGACGGGGGCGACATGCGTCCGTTTGGGGATGCGACCTTTGACGTCGTCAACGAGGGCTATGTCCTCCACGAAGTGCCGACCTATCACGGCCGCGCTATCTGCCGCGAGATGATCCGGGTTGCCAAGCCGGGTGCCACCTTGACGTGGTTCGACTGGCCGCCCGCCGAAACGCCCGGCGACCTCGTGCGCCGCGAGCTTGCGGTTAAGCGCGACTCGGAGCCGTTTATGCTCCAATATCTCGACCTGAAGCTTGAGCAGTATTTGGTGGAGCTCGGCCTCGAGAATGTCGAGCGGCTGGTTCGCGTCGGTCAAGCGATGATCGTCCGCGCCCGGAAGCCGGCCGCCGCCTAACGCCTGCCTCGCCCGACGCTCCACGGAGGAGACATCGCCATGACCGCCTCTTCTCCGCGGGTCGTCGGGCGGCTCCACGCAGTGACCGTCGTCGTGCCAGCCCTCGAGGCGGCGCTCCGTTTCTACCGCGACGGGCTGGGCTACGATCTGCTCGCCCGTGGCGCGATCGGCAATTCAGCGACATTCGAGGGGGCGTCGCTAGCGGGGCGGCAGTGGGCGCTGCTTAATGCGCCGGGAGCAGTCGACGGCGCAGTACGCCTGCTCGAGGGGCCAGCCGGGGCGCCCCCGAACCGGCCGCGTCCCGAAACCCGCCCCTGGGACCCAGGGCTCGCCGTCCTCGAACTGTATGCCCGCGACCCCTTCGAGTCCTATCACTACCTCCAAGCGGCTGGCGCGCCCACGCTCTCCCCTCCGCTGCCGTATCAGCTCCCCAATGCCGGCCCGTTTGGAACGATCGAAGTGACAAGCTATGCCGCCTTTGGCCCGGCAGGCGAGCAGCTGTTCATTACGCGCGCAACCGGCGGCACGCGCCAGCGGCCGACCTTCACCACGCTCCACAGCGGGGTGTTCAATGTCGTTCTGCCTACCCTCGACCGCCGGCCAGTGCTGCGGTTCTACGAGCTGCTTCTCGGCCTTGGGCCGACCGTCGAAGTAGCAATCCGCCAAGAGACGGTCAACCGCATCATCGGGGCGCCCCCTGAGGTGAGCTTTGCGATGCTGCTGCTCGGGCCGCCGGGAGACGCGACCGGGATCGAGGTGGAGGAGTTTGACGTCGCCCATGGGCGCGTGTACCCGACCAGCCTCCATCGCACTGGGCTGGCGATGTTGACGCTCCGCGTGGCCGACCTCGGGGAATGCCGCGCGCGCTGCCGCGAGTACCGGATTGCCCAAGTCGGCAATGGAGCGCTGCCGCTGCCGGAGCGCAATCACGGCGCGGGCATGATCGTGCGCGGCGCGCTCGGCGAGCTGATCGAGCTGGTCGAGGAGTAGCTGGAGCGATTGACACTATGCTGCGATTGTGCTAATTTTCACAACACCGTGGGCAACCGGTTGTCTCTGGTACAATCGCCCCGGTGAACAAGCGCTACGCTCCGCTGCAGCTTCTCGGCATCGGCTGGTATATCGCCGTTGCTGTCGGGCTCGGGATTGGCGGCGGTATTTGGCTGGACGGTATCGCGGGGACAGCGCCGCTGTTCACGTTGGTCGGCATCCTGCTCGGAGTGACGGTTGCCCTCGTGGGTGCTTTTCGGATGATGCTCCAAGCGACCGCGCCGCGCCGCGACCTCGCGGACCATGACTCCTAACGAAAAGGAGCGCTAGGGTGGGCAAAGCCATCGCCATCGTCGTCCTTGTGCTGGCGGTCATGGTCATCAGCGCGCTGTTTATCCCCGCCCCAAAGCTCCCCGTCATCTTGCCGGCGGAGGCGGTCTTCTCCATCGGCCCCTTCGTGGTGTACAACACCTTCATCGCCGCGGTGCTGGTGACGGTTTTCTGGCTCGTTCTCTCGCTCGTCGCGACGCGCAAGATGCAGCTCGTGCCAAGCGGCGTGCAGAACTTCGTCGAGGCGATTGTTGAGTTTCTGCTCAATACCGCTGAAGAGGTGGCGGGGAAAGAGAACGGTCGGCGCTTCTTCCCCTTCGCCGCAACGATCTTTCTCTTCATTGTGACGGCGAACTGGATGAGCCTGCTGCCCGGCTTTCTCACCATCGGAAAAACGGCCGACCACCACGGTGACGCGCCCTATGTGACGATGGTGCAGCCCTTTGCGGGCGGCCCTTGGATTGTGCCGTTGGGCGGCCGGCTGCCGGAGCCGAAGTCGGAGGCGAAATCAGCCGCGACCGGGGAGGAGGCGGCCAAGCTCGCAGCCCCGGCAGCTGCGGAGCCGGTCCCGCCGGGAACGCCAGTGAAGCGGGAGTTCATTCCGATCCTGCGCGGCGCGAACACCGACCTCAACATGACGCTCGGGCTCGGCCTGATCGCTTTCCTGTTCATTGAGTATTGGGGTATCTCGGCTCTCGGGTTTTTCTCCTACTCCAGCAAGTTCATCAATCTCAAAGAAGGGCCGATCGGGTTCTTCCTTGGGATTATCGAACTGATCGCGGAGTTTGCCCGCATCGTCAGCTTTGGGTTTCGTCTCTTTGGGAACATGTTTGCGGGCGAAGTGCTGCTCGGCGTGATCGTCTTCCTTATCCCCTTGTTCGCTGTCTTGCCGTTCATGGGGCTGGAGCTGTTTGTTGGCTTCATTCAGGCGGCGGTCTTCGCGATGCTGGTCCTCGTCTTCGGCGCAACCGCCGTCGCGGAGCACGGGCATGGGGCGGAGCACGGGCACGGCACAGTGTCCCATGGCAATCATGCCGGCAGTGAGCAGCGGGCGCTGCCCGCCCATCACTGAGGCGAGGCGCCTCTGAAGAAACGGGTCGGCGGCCGCGCCGCCGACAAGCACAAGAAGGGGAGAAGAGCACACGATGGATCTTGCAACCGCACGGCAGTTTGCAGCGGCATTGGCTATCGCTGTCGGCGCCATCGCGCCCGCGCTCGGGATCGGGATGCTGGCTGCGAAGGCCATGGAGGCGCTCGGGCGCAATCCAGAGGCGGTCGACGCAATCCGTCCGAATATGATCCTCGCGATCGCGTTTGCCGAAGCGATCGCGATCTACGCGTTTGTCGTCGCCCTAATTATCAAATTCGTCTAAGCGAGCATGTCGACGGGAGCACGCTCTGCGCCGGGCAGAGCGGCTCTCGTCACCGGTCAGAGGAGGCGGCGTGGATCAGCTTGGGATCAACCTTCCCGGTCTTGTCGCGCAGCTTGTCAACTTCATTATCCTCTTCTTAATCCTGCGCGCCTTCCTCTGGCCGCGTGTCGTTGGCATGCTCGACGAGCGGGCGCGGCGCATCAAGGAGAGCATGGATCGCGCTGCCGAGCTGCAGCAGCAGACAGCGCGGGCGCAGCAGGAAGTCGAGGCACAGCTCCAGCAGGCGCGTCAGGAAGCGCAGGAGATTGTCGCGCGCGCCCTCCAGACGGCCGACCGCGTCAAGGCGGAGGCAGAGAGCGATGCCCGCAGACAAGCCGATGCCCTTATTGCGCGGGCTCGCGCGGAGATCCAGATGGAGCGCGACCGCGCAATCGCCGAGTTGCGCCGCGAATTTGCGGATGTCACCATCATGGCTGCCGAGCGCGTCATTCAGCAATCGCTCGACAAAGAGCGTCACGTCGCCTTGATCGAAGACGTGCTCGCTCAGTCTGGTCGCTTGCAGAGCAGTCGCAATGGCTGACCTGACCGTTGCTCGCCGCTATGCCCAAGCGATCTTCAGCCTCGCGAAGGATCAGAACCGCTTCGACGAGTGGGATGCTGAGCTGACGACGATTGCCGAAGCTCTCCAGCAGCCGGAGCTGCGCGCCGCGCTCGAGAGCGTGCGAGCCCCCTTTGCGGCAAAGCGCGAGCTCATTCAGTCGGTCTTCGCGGAAACGGTCAGTCCGCTCGCGAAGAATTTTTTGCTCCTGCTTGTCCAGCGGGGACGGCTTCAGCTGCTAGACGACATCATTGCCTTTTACCGCCGGCTTGTCGATGAGGAGCGGGGGATCGCGCGGGCGCGCGTCACCACCGCGGTGCCCCTCGACGAGAGCGAGCGTGAGCGCGTGGCACAACGGCTGGCGGCGATCACGGGGAAGCAGATTCGTCTCGAAACCGCCGTTGACCCGACAATTCTGGGCGGCTTGATCGCCCGCATTGGCGATAAGCTGATCGATGGCAGCACCCGAACGCGCCTGCTTGCGCTTCGGCAGCGGTTGGCTGCTGGCTAACAGAGGAGACCCATGGCAGTTCGATCCGAGGAAATCACATCGATCATCCGCCAACAGATCGAGCGGTTCGGGACCGACGTGACCACCGTCGACGTTGGCACTATCGTCGAAATCGGCGATGGCATCGCTCGCATCCACGGCCTGCAGGGCGCGATGGCGAGCGAGCTTCTCGCCTTTCCCCACGACATCTACGGGCTGGCCCTCAACCTCGAGGAGGATGCTGTTGGGGCCGTCATCCTCGGCGACTACAGCAAGATCACCGAAGGGGATGAGGTACGCACGACGGGGCGCATCATCGAGGTCCCCGTCGGCGACGCCCTAATCGGTCGCGTGGTTGACGCCCTCGGCCGCCCGATCGATGGGAAAGGGCCGATCGTCACCGAGAAGTTCCGACCAGTCGAACGCATCGCGCCGAACGTTGTTACCCGCAAGTCGGTGACAGTGCCCGTTCAAACTGGCATCAAAGCGATCGACGCGATGATCCCGATCGGGCGCGGGCAGCGCGAACTTGTCATCGGCGACCGCGGCACCGGCAAATCGGCGATCTGCCTCGACACCATTCTCAATCAGAAGGCGGGCGACCTTATCTGTATTTATGTCGCTATCGGCCAGAAAGCGTCGAAGGTCGCGCAGACGGTCGGCATCCTCGAGCAGTACGGGGCGATGGACCGGACGATCGTTGTCGCGGCGAACGCGTCAGACCCGGCGCCGCTGCAGTATCTCGCCCCCTTCGCCGGCACCGCGATGGGCGAAGAGTTTATGGAGCAGGGGCGCGATGCCCTGATCATCTACGACGACCTGACCAAGCATGCGTGGGCCTATCGCCAGATGTCGCTTCTGCTGCGCCGCCCGCCGGGCCGCGAAGCGTATCCGGGCGATGTGTTCTACCTGCATAGCCGCTTGCTGGAGCGGGCGGCGCGGCTGGACGAGAAATACGGCGGGGGGTCGCTGACCGCGCTGCCGATCATCGAAACCCAAGCGAACGACGTCTCGGCCTACATCCCGACGAATGTCATCTCGATCACCGACGGCCAGATCTATCTCGAGCCCGACCTGTTCTTCGCCGGCATCCGCCCCGCGCTGAACGTCGGCATTTCGGTCTCCCGCGTCGGCTCGTCGGCGCAGACCAAGGCGATGAAAGCGGTCGCTGGCCGGCTCCGCCTCGACCTTGCGCAGTATCAGAACTTGGCTGCCTTCGCCTCGTTCGGCACGGCCGATATGGACCGCGCGACCCGAATGCAGCTCGAGCGCGGACAGCGCGCGACCGAAGTGCTGAAGCAGCCGCAGTTCCAGCCGCTTCCGCTCGAGAAGCAGGTGATGATCCTCTTTGCTCTGGGCAATGGGTTTCTCGATGAGATCCCCGTCGACAAAGTGCGCCAGTGGGAGCAGGCGTTCTACCAATTCATGGACGCCAACTATCCCGAGGTCGGTCAACGGATCGCAGAGACGAAGGACCTCGACGAGAGCACGGTGGCAAAGCTGACAGCGGCGATCAAGGAATTCAACGCGACCGCGCCGCGCTAGGCGTGGAGTGCGCTCTGCCTGCGGGCGTCTGCCGCCTGACCGAGCGGAGAACGGCCTGCTGGGCGGCATAAGCGTCGAGAGGAGAGGCGATGCCAAGCCTGCGCGATATTCGCCGGCGTATCCGTTCGATCAAGAACACCGCGCGGATTACCAAGGCGATGGAGATGGTTGCTGCGGCGAAGATGCGGCGCGCTCAGCAGCGAGTCCTCGCCGGGCGCCCATACGCCGAGACAATCCGCGCGGTGCTTGCCGACGTGGTGGCGAAGATCCCTGCCACCGACGACGGGCCGATTAATCCGCTGCTCGATGTCCGGCCGGTCCGGCGCATCGGCTTGATCCTCATCACCTCGGACCGCGGCCTGGCCGGCGGCTTCAATGCCAACATGACCCGGCGCGCCGCCCAATTCATCTTCGAGTCGGCGGTCCCGGTTTCGGTGGTGACGATCGGCCGCAAGGGACGGGATTTCATGGTGCGGCTCGGCTGGGACCTGCGCGCTGACTATAGCAACCTCGGCGACTATCCCACGCTGCTCGATACCACGCCGATCAGCCGCGTCGTGATGGACGACTTCCGCAGCGGCTATGTCGATGAGGTCTATCTCGGCTACTCGAAGTTCGTCAACACCATGGTCCAGCGTCCCGTGATCGAGAAGCTGCTGCCGATCGACCCGCCGCCGGACCTCGACAGGACAGAGTTCCTCTACGAGCCGTCGCCGGAGGCGGTGCTGGACGCGCTGGTCACCCGCTATGTCGAGATGCAGGTGTATCACGCTGTGCTCGAAAACTCGGCAAGTGAGCATTCCGCCCGAATGGTCGCAATGCGCAACGCGACCGAGAATGCCAACGAAGTCGTCAACGACTTGACCTTGACGGCGAACAAGGTGCGCCAAGAAGTAATTACGAAAGAGCTGCTAGAGATCGTCGGCGGCGTCAACGCGCTGCGCGGTTGAGCGTCGCCTCCCCGCGATCGTCTGGCGGGAGCCCTCGGCGAGAGGGGGCAACGGAGGAGAGATGCCGGCAACCGGAAAAGTCGTCCAAGTGATCGGGACGGTGGTGGATCTGGAGTTTCCACCGGACCAGTTGCCCGAGCTGTTCAATGCGGTCGAGATTCACATGGACGGCGGCAAGCGGATCGTTGCTGAGGTGCAGCAGCATCTCGGCAACAACTGGGTGCGCGCCCTCACGATGGACTCGACCGACGGCTTGCGTCGGGGCGCGCTGGCAGTCGACACCGGCCGGCCGATTGCAGTGCCCGTCGGCGCGCCGACGCTTGGCCGCTTGTTCAACGTGCTCGGCGAGCCGATCGACGGCCTCGGTGACATCCAAGGCGCCGAACGGTGGCCCATCCATCGAACTCCGCCTTCGTTCGAAGAGCAGGAGACCAGCGCCCAAGTGCTCGAAACCGGCATCAAAGTAATTGACCTGATCGCGCCGTTCGCGCGCGGCGGCAAAGTTGGCGCCTACGGCGGCGCAGGGGTCGGCAAGACCGTTGTCATCCAAGAACTGATCCGCAACATCGCCCAGGAGCATGGCGGCTACTCGGTCTTCACCGGGGTTGGCGAACGTTCGCGCGAGGGCAACGACCTCTGGCACGAGATGCAGGCGAGCGGAGTCTTGAGCAAGACGGTGCTCGTCTTCGGCCAGATGAACGAGCCGCCGGGAGTGCGCCTCCGCGTCGCTCTCACCGGGCTGACCATGGCGGAATATTTTCGCGATGTCGAAGGGCGCGACGTCCTGCTCTTCATCGACAACATCTACCGCTATACGCTGGCCGGAATGGAGGTGTCGGCCCTGCTTGGTCGGATGCCGTCCGCCGTCGGCTATCAGCCGACGCTCGCCACCGAAATGGGCGACCTCCAGGAGCGCATCACGTCCACCAAGAAAGGGTCGATCACCTCGTTCCAGGCGATCTATGTGCCTGCCGATGACTACACCGACCCTGGCGTGGCAACGACGTTCGGGCATCTCGACGCTATCATCTCGCTCGACCGCTCAATTGCCGCCCAAGGGCTTTTCCCGGCCGTCGACCCGCTTGCGTCGTCGTCCCGCATCCTCGACCCGAACATCGTCGGGCAGGAGCACTACGACGTGGCGCGCGGCGTGCAGCGCGTCCTCCAGCGCTACAAAGACCTGCAGGACATCATCGCGATCCTCGGCGTTGAAGAGCTCTCCGAAGAAGACAAGCTGACCGTCGCCCGGGCGCGCAAAATCCAGCGCTTCCTGTCGCAGCCCTTCTTCGTCGCCGAGCAGTTCACCGGCCGGCCGGGCAAATACGTCCCAGTCCGCGAGACGGTGCGCGGATTCAAGGAGATCCTAGAAGGCAAGCACGATGACCTGCCCGAGCAGGCGTTCTACATGGTCGGCGTGATCGAGGAGGCGCGCGAAGCCGCCGAGCGGCTGCGCTAGCCGCCTCCGCCGATGGCGCGAACCCCTTGAGTGACGGCCATCCCGTCCGCCAGAATTCCCTGCGGGAGACGGACCTGATGCCGCTGAAGTTTGAGATCGTCACCGCGGAACGCCAAGTCTATGCCGACGAGGTGGACCTCGTGGTCGCGCCCGGCAGCGAAGGAGCACTCGGCATTCTGCCGCGCCACACGCCGCTCGTGACGCGCCTCGTGCCGGGTGAACTGCTCGTTCGCCGCGGCGAAGAGGAAGTGAGCCTCTTCGTCAGCGGCGGCTTCATCGAAGTGCTGCCCGATAAAGTGGTGGTGCTCGCCGACACCGCCGAGCGGGTCGAAGAGATCGACGTCGCGCGGGCTGAAGAAGCGCGCCGTCGGGCGCAAGAACGGCTGCGCGAGCGGCCTCGCGACCTCGATGTGGCACGCGCCGAGTTGGCGCTGCAACGGTCGTTGGCGCGGCTTCGGCTCGCTGAAAAACGCCGAAAACGGGATGCGCGCCCGCAGGTCTAGGATGGATCGCTCGCTCGAGCCGACCTGCTCACCGCTCCTCACCTCCTCTCCCCTGCGTCCGGTTCCTCGCTCAGCTGACGGCGCACGGTTCATCATTCAAGGCCGGCTGCCGCTGCAGGGCGAAGTGCGCGTCTCAGGGGCAAAGAACGCCGTCCTCCCCGCGATGGCAGCCGCCTTGCTCACCTCCGAGCCGGTCATCATCGAGGGCGTGCCTCGGATCGAAGATGTCGCCATCCTGAGCGAGGTGCTGGTCCGTCTGGGCGCGCGGGTGGAATGGCTCGACGCGAGCACGCTTGTCATCACTGCCGACCAGATCCATTCCTTCCATGCGCCGAGCGAGCTGGTGAAGAAAATGCGCGCCAGCTTCCTTGTCGTTGGCCCCTTGCTCGCGCGATTTGGCGAGGGTGCCTCTTGTCCGCCGGGAGGCGACGTGATCGGGCAGCGGCCGATCGATGTCCACCTCGTCGGCTTTATGGCACTCGGCGCGGAGGTGCGGTTCGACGGCGAGGTGTATTGGACTCGGGCATCGAAGCTCCGCGGCCGCACCATCTTCATGGACTACCCGAGCCATATCGGTACCGAGAACTTGCTGATGGCCGCCACGTTGGCCGAGGGCCAGACGATCATTCGGAACGCCTCTGCCGAGCCGGAGGTGGTCGACCTCGCCAAGATGCTGACGGCAATGGGAGCGAAAATCCGCGGCGCCGGCACCTCGACCATCGAGGTCGAAGGAGTGGAGCGGCTGCGGGGTGTCCGTCACCGCGTCATTCCTGACCGGATTGAGGCGGGCACGTTCGCTTTGGCTGCTGCGGCTACCGCCGGCGACGTCTGGATCGAGAATGTCCAGCCGCGCCATCTCGATGCGCTGCTCTGGAAGTTAGGAGAGATGGGCGTGCGCGTCGAGGAGCGGGAGAGCGTGCTGCGCGTTGACGCCCGCGAAGGACGGCTGCGCTCGACGAATGTCCAGTGCCTGCCCTACCCCGGCTATCCGACCGACCTCCAAGCGACGATCGGCGCCGTGCTCACCCAAGCCGACGGCCTGAGCGTCGTTCATGAGCGGGTCTACGACAACCGCCTGCTTCACGTTGCCGAGCTGCGCCGGCTTGGGGCGGAGATCGAGGTCAGCGGACAGACCGCCGTCATCCGCGGACCGGTCGCGCTTGCCGGCACCACCGTGCGGGCGCTCGACATCCGCTCCGGCGCTGCGCTTGTCATTGCTGGCCTTGCCGCCTACGGGCGGACCGAAGTGCTGGACATTAACCATCTCGATCGCGGCTACGAAGCGATCGATGTCAAGCTGCGTCAGCTTGGCGCTCGGATTGAGCGGCGGCCGCTCGCGGCGTAGCGGCTAGGGGATCCATGGCCGCCAGCGAAGCAGCTGGGCATCGCGCACGTCCCACAGGCGCGAGGGGGCATCGTTCACGCTCACCGGCTCGGCATTCCAGAAGTTAACGGCGTAGTTGTTCGCCCCAATCGCGTGGATCGCGACACTGAGGGCGAGGAGCAGCGCCGTCGTGGCCGCCGCAAGGCGGCGCGGCGCGGCGGGTAGGCGGCGGACGGCCTCTACGCCATAGGCGAGGAAGACCATCAAATACGGCAGCACATCGGTCATCAAGCGCGGACCGAAGCTGTGGCCTCCCCACCAGTTGACGAACGAGGCAATCATCAGCGTGTGAAGCGCGACAACGGCCGCAAAGGCGCTGTCGAGCAGCGTCCAGCGACCGCTCCGGGCCCGTGCAACCGCGCCTGCCAGCGCAAGGAGCAGGATCGGCGAATAGATGAACAGCCCGCGCGACGGACTGATCAGGATCCCCGCAATCGCCTCGAGCATGTTGGCCGCCGTCAGCAGCTGCGTTGGCGAGCTGTAGGGCGAGAACGGCTGGCCGTATATCCAAAGCTGATAGCCAAGCACCGGGACGAGCGCGATCGCGAGCGTCGCGAGGTAGCCTGGCAGCTGACGGCGGGAGCGCAGGGCGACCACGCCGCCGAGGATGACGACCGACAGCCAGTCCTGCGGGCGGGCGGCGGTGGCGAGCCCGAGCGGCAGGCCGGCCCAGCCGGCAGAAGCAGGCCGCCGCGGCGCTTGGAGCAGCAGCCATATCGCCATCGAGAGGAAGAGGAGGGAGGGGGCGTGTCCCCACAGCCCACGGCTGGCCGTCGACCATGCGGTGGTTCCGAACGCGAAGGCGAGCGCCACCACCACCGCGCCCGCCGTGCTTGTGATTGCCTGCGCGGTCAGAAAAACGAAGAGCGCCGCAAGCGCCACCCAGAACGAGGCGATGGTCGCCTCGATCGTCCAGAACTTGACCAACTCGGCATCGCCTCGCTCGGCGAGAAGCCGGCTCGGTAAGGGCACGACCGGCCCAATGATGGGGTCGAGCGCTGCGACAAACGGCGCGGCGAGCACTGAGATGGCGACCGGATAGGCGTGGACGAGATGTCCCCCCGTCTCCTCGATGAAATAGAAGTCGAAGCGGGCGAGCGTTTCGCGGTACTCATCGAGGTAGAGGTCGCGGTCGCGGAGGAGGCTGTAGGCGAGGTGGACCGTCCAGCGGGAGTCGGCGCCGGAGCGGATCTCGCTGCCGGCATGGACGCCAAAGACGGCAAGGACAATCGTCAGGCCGATGACCAGTCGAATGGCAATGCGCTCACTCTCGAGAAGTCGGCTCCATTCTACGAGGAGCAGAAAGAGAGTCCCACCCGCTCTTCGGACCAGCAAGACTGGCCGACGAAAGGCGGCTGCAGAGGCGGGGGAATCGCCGCCGGCACGGCGGCGCGAGCATCCGCCTCGGGAGCAAGAAGGGTGTCCTCGGCGGGCCTGCAGGCAGCGCGACAGGACCTGTCCGCTTGGCTGGAGGTGCCCTACAATGAGAGCGGCGCGCGGCCGGCACGGCGCGCGACAGGAGCGCGTAGTGTTCAGCAAGTGGATCGGGATCGACCTCGGGACGGCAAACTGCCTCGTCTATGTGAGAGGCAAAGGCATCGTCCTCAATGAACCGTCGGTTGTTGCTCTCTCGGTGAATGACAATCGGATCGTCGCCATCGGTAACGAGGCTCGCAATATGCTCGGCCGCACTCCGGGCACGATTCAAGTCGTGCGTCCGATGCGGGACGGCGTCATCGCCGACTACGTGATTACCGAGGCGATGCTGCGCTACTTCATGCAGAAGGTGACGGGGGGCTTCCGGCTGGCGAAGCCGCAGGTGATGATCTGCGTCCCTGCCGGCGTGACGAGCGTCGAGCAGTGGGCAGTGCGCGATGCCGCCGAGCAAGCGGGAGCGCGCAAGCCTGCGCATCTCATTCCCGAACCGCTTGCGGCAGCGATTGGAGCGCGGATCCCAATCGGCACGCCGGCGGGCAATATGGTCGTCGATATCGGTGGCGGCACCACCGAAGCGGCGGTCATCTCGATGTACGGTATCGTCACCTCGCAGTCTGTCCGGGTTGCCGGCAACAAACTCGACGACGCCATCGCTGCCTATATCAAGCGCAAACATAACCTGATCATCGGCTCGCGCACTGCCGAGCAGGTGAAGATCGCGATCGGGTCGGCGCTGCCGCTCCATGACAATCCCGCGATGGAGGTGCGGGGCCGCGATCAGTTGACCGGCTTGCCGCGAACCGTTGTCGTCCATTCCTGGGAAGTGACGCAGGCGCTTGCTGAGCCGCTCTCCCAGATCGTGGCGGCAGTGCGCTCGGTGCTCGAGGCGACGCCCCCTGAGCTGGCGAGCGATGTCATTGACCGGGGGATGGTGCTCACGGGCGGCGGGGCGCTGCTGCGCAACATCGACCGCCTGCTCGCGCAGGAGACGGGCGTCCCCTGTCATATCGCTCACGAACCGGAAAAGTGTGTCGCGATCGGCGCCGGCCTCGCGCTCGAGCATCTCGATGTCCTTCGCCGCAGTCTCCCCACCGACGAAGAGCCCCTGGCGGCAATGAGCGCGGCGGTGTAGCGCCGACGCTGCGCCGGGTCTGCCGTCTCAAGCGCAGAGCCACCCGCACATTGAGCGAGATGCAAAGCGGCACGCGATCGTCGACAATTTTCTCACTGCGGAATGAGGTGAGCGATGGGAGCTCTTGAGCGGGTCGATCCGGAGATGGCGGCGATCCTCGCCCGGGAAGAGGAGCGCCAGCGAACCGGCATCGAACTGATTGCGTCGGAGAACTACGTCAGCCAAGCGGTGCGGGAAGCGCAGGGATCGGTCCTGACGAATAAATATTCCGAAGGGTATCCGGGAAAGCGCTACTACGGCGGCAACGAGTTCGCCGATGAGGCGGAGAACCTTGCCCGGCAACGAGCGCTCGCCCTCTTCGGCGGCGCCCACGCGAACGTCCAGCCGCACAGCGGCGCCCAAGCGAATATGGCGGTCTACTTCGCGGTCCTCGAGCCCGGCGATACCGTTCTCGGAATGGACCTCTCTCAAGGCGGGCACCTGACGCATGGTTCGC
Organism: Dehalococcoidia bacterium; assembly: GCA_025054935.1. Lineage (NCBI taxonomy): Bacteria > Bacillati > Chloroflexota > Dehalococcoidia > Dehalococcoidia bacterium. Next base: position 27,953 of record JANWZD010000004.1, read on the forward strand.
CGGTCAACTTCTCGGGGAAGCTGTTCCGATTTGTTTCCTACGGCGTAGACCGCGAGAGCGAGCTGATCGACTATGACGCCCTCGAGCGGCTTGCGAAACAGCACCGGCCGAAGCTGATCATCGGCGGCGCGACTGCCTACTCGCGCTTTATCGACTATGCGCGGATGCGGCAGATTGCCGACGAGGTCGGCGCGATCTTTATGGTCGATATGGCGCATCCGGCTGGGCTGATCGCGGGCGGGGTGCACCCAAATCCGGTGCCGCACGCCCAGATCGTTACCTCGACGACCCACAAGACTCTGCGCGGCCCGCGCGGCGGGATGATCATCTCGACCGAAGAGTACGCCCAAGCGATCGACCGGACCGTCTTCCCGTGGATGCAGGGCGGACCGCTCATGCACACGATCGCGGCGAAAGCGGTCTGTTTCCACGAAGCGATGCAGCCGGCCTTCAAGGAATACGCCGCCCACGTGGTCGCAAATGCGAAGACGCTCGCCGCGGCGCTCCAAGCGGAGGGGCTGCGCATCGTCTCAGGAGGAACGGACAACCATCTCATGTTGGTCGACCTCTCCTCGACGACAATCAGCGGGCGCAAGGCAGAAGTGCTGCTTGACGAGGCGGGGATCACCGTCAACCGCAACGCGATCCCCTTCGACACCCGTCCCCCGCTCCAAACGAGCGGTATCCGGCTTGGGACCCCTGCTGTCACCTCGCGGGGATTCGGCCCGGACGAAATGGTCCAGATCGCGCGGTGGATCGCGCAGATCGTCCACGCGCCCGAAGATGCCGCGCTGCGGCGGCGGATCCGCGATGAGGTCGCTCATCTCTGCTCGCGCTTTCCTGTCCCGAGCCTTGAGCCGGTGCCGGCCGCTGCGCGCTGAATGCTTGCGGTCTCGCGCCATCCGCTCGTTCGCGAGCGGCTGGGCCGCCTCCGGGCCGCGGAGACGCCGCCGCGCGAGTTCCGCGCCCTTCTTCACGACCTCGCGCTGATGCTGATCCTCGAGGCGACGGCGGACCTTGCGCTGGTGCCCTATCCCCTTCAGACCCCGCTCGGCGCAGCGCAGGGGGAACGCCTCGCAGAGAGCGTGGCATTCGTGCCCATCTTGCGCGCCGGCCTCGGCATGGTGCCGGCGGCACAGCAGCTCTTCCCCGACGCGCCGATCTGGCACCTTGGGCTCTCTCGCGACGAGGAGACCCTCACGCCGGTGACGTATTACAGCCGCTTCGCGCGCTTCGCGCCGTGTGACCGGGCGTATATCCTCGACCCCATGGTCGCGACTGGGGGGTCGGCGGTGACCGCCCTCCGGCTGCTGCGCAGCCTCGGCGCGCAGCGGATTGGGCTCGTCTCGGTTATTGCTGCGCCCGAGGGGATCCGCGCTGTCGAAGCGGCGTTCCCCGAGGCCGCGATCCGCGTCGCTGCAGTGGATGAGCGGCTGAACGACCACGGATTCATCGTGCCGGGGCTGGGTGATGCCGGCGATCGCCTCTTCGGCACCTCGTGAGGCAGCCGCCCCAGCCGGTTGTTCGCTTCGAAGGCGTCTGATACAGTTCCCGCCGAACCCGCGGAGGATGGATGCAGCTTCGCGATTACGGGCGGGTGATCGCCAGACGATGGTGGATCATCCTCCTTTTCGCCGTGGCGGGGGCAGCCACCGCCTATGGCCTGAGCAAGCTTGAAACTCCGATGTACCGCTCCTCGGCGAAGCTGTACGTTTCGCCGGTGCGCCCCGACTATGGCCTTACCCTCGTTATCCAAAACCTGATCCGCTCCTACGGCCAGCAGATCACGAGCGAGCGCTTCCTGCGGCAGATCAATGAGGAGCTGAAGCTCGACCTGCCGCCCGGGGCCTTGCGCAGCCGGACAAACGTCCTTGGCACGGCCGACAACTTGGCGATCCAGATCGACTTCGACGACCCCAACCCGCTCGTCGCGCAACGGGTGGCGCGGGCGCTTGCCCAGAAGTTTGTCGAAGAGCATCAGCGGCGGATGCTCGCGGTGGAGCCGCGCGACAAGATTGAGATCGACATTTTCGACGAGCCTCAGCCCGGAACATTGACCCGGCCGCGCACCGCTGCCAACACCGTTGCCGGGGCGGTGCTTGGAGTGCTGCTCGGCGTGGTGACGGTGTTCCTGCTCGAATATCTCGACGATACGCTCAAGGGACAAGAGAGCGTCGACCGCTTCATCAAGCTGCCGGTCGTCGGCACGATCCCGCGCCTTGTCGGCGCAGGAACGAAAAGAGGGCGAGCGTTTGGGCGCTGGTCTCCCGGAGGAGCAGCCGCTATGACCCAACCAAGCGGGAATGGCCGTCTTATCAACCACCGCAATCCAAAGTCGCCAGTGGCCGAAGCCTATCGCCAGCTGCGCACGAATATCCAATTCGCGAGCCTCGATAAACCGCTGCGGACGATTCTGCTCACCAGCGCGGGTCCGCAGGAAGGCAAGAGCACCACTCTTGCCAATCTCGCGATCGCCATCGCCCAAACGGGCAGCAAAGTGATCGCCGTCGATTGCGACCTGCGGCGGCCGACGCTGCACCAGCTGTTCGGCGTCAAGAATGTCGCCGGGCTGACGACGCTGATGGTCGCCCCCACGCTCGACGACCTGTGTACCCAAGAGACCGACGTCCCCAACCTGCTCGTCCTGCCGACCGGACCCCTGCCGCCCAATCCGTCCGAGCTGCTCGGCTCGCGCCGCATGGCCGAGATTATCGAACGCTTGCGCGGCGAGGCCGACTATATTCTCTTCGACTCGCCGCCGGTTGCCGCGGTTACCGACGCTGCGGTGCTCGCGACGCGCGTCGACGGCGTCCTCCTCGTCGTGATGGCGAACAAGACGAAGCGCGAGCTCGCGCAGAAGGCGCGCGCCGCGCTCGAGAAGGTGGGGGCGAACCTCATCGGCGTCGTTCTCAACAACGTCAAGTACGACACCTCCCTCCACAACTACTACGCCGACTAGCCCCGCCCCTGCTTGCTGCGGGCCGCGGTTCGGCGCGCTCACGCCGGCCGCGCTGCTGAGTGCGGAGAGGGGCGCGCCGCTCCGCCAGCGCTGCCCTGCCCGAGGCGCAGACGGCACGGCGGCTGCAATCGACGGAGGGGGAAGGGTTTCGCGCGCGGGGGACGGTGCTGAGAAAAATCTCCTGGAGCGCAGGACCCTGTTTGCTATAGTTATCAGCGGCCGGGTGTGCGATACCGGACTGATCTCGGTGCTGCTGGGAAATCCGGCCCAGATTTCTCGCTCGTACAACGGCTAGAGGCGCGGGAGGCGCGGCTGCCGAGGTTGGCCAGCTGAGTCGTCCGACGCCGGCAGAGGAGGTCGCTCGATGTGGACTACCCGGAAGCTGCTCACGCTGGCAGCCATTGGGCTGTTCGTCTTTGCCTCGAACCCTGCGTGTCGGCTGATTCAGGGAGTGCAGAACCCCGGAAGCGCCAACCCGCCCGGGCCGGGGCCGCGCGTCTCCCGTGAAGGAACGCTGACCCTCTTGGGCGGCGACCCGCCGACCCTCGACCCGGCGACGACCGGCGACGCCACCTCTGCCACCTACATCGTCGAGATCTTCAGCGGCCTGCTCACGCTCGACCGTGACCTGCGCGTGGTCCCAGACCTTGCCGAGCGGTGGGAGGTCAGCCCGGATGGGAGAACCTACACCTTCAGCATTCGCCGGGATGCGAAGTTCCACGATGGCAAGCAGGTCAGGGCGAGCGATTTCAAATACTCCTGGGAGCGCGCTGCCAATCCGCGCACCCTCTCCCCAACTGCTGATACCTACCTTGGCGACATTGTCGGGGTGTCGGACATGCTCGCCGGTCGCGCTCAGCAGATCAGCGGCGTTCGGGTAATCGATGACTGGACGCTCCAAGTGACGATCGACGAGCCGAAGTCCTACTTCCTGGCAAAACTGACCTATCCGACCTCATTTGTCGTCGACCGCGAGAACATCGAGCGCGGGGGACGCACGTGGACCGACCGGCCGAACGGAACCGGTCCGTTCAAGCTGCGGGAATGGCGGAAGGGCCAGAACATCATCCTCGAGCGCAATGAGAACTGGTACCGCGGCGCCCCAAGCTTGCTCCGCGTGAACTACATCTTGAGCGGCGGCTCGCCGATCACGATGTATGAGAACGACGAAATCGACGCGACCGTCTTCGGCATTCTTGACGCCGAGCGCATCCTCGATCCCTCGCCGAACAACCGTCTCTACCGCGAAGTGGTGCGCGATAAGGACGGGCAGCCCGGCGTCGCCATGCTGTCCACCTTCTACATCACCTTCAATGTGACGAAGCCGCCCTTTGATGATGTCAAGATCCGCCAAGCGATGAACTACGCGGTCGACAAGGACCGGCTGATCAGCGTCGTGCTGCGGAACATGGATATCCGGGCGGACGGCATCCTCCCGCCGGGCATGCCGGGCTACAATCCGCAGCTGCGCGGCTACCGGTTCGACCCGGCGACGGCGAGGCGGCTGGTGGCAGAGTCGCGCTATCCGGACCTGTCGCGCTTTGACATCACGCTGACGACGGTCGGCGCCGGCGCCAACCCCGCTCGCTACATCCAGGCGCTCACTGAGATGTGGAAGACCCATATCGGGCTGGACGCCAAGATCGAGCAGGTCGAGTGGGCGACCTTCCTCGACGACCAATTCGCGAAGAAGTACACCTTCTTCGAAGGGCCTGGCTGGATCGCCGACTATCCCGACCCGCAGAACTTCCTCGACATCCTCTTCTACAGCAAGAGCAAGCAGAACCACACGGGTTACGCCAATCCCGAGGTCGACCGGCTGCTGCTCCAAGCACGCGTCGAACGCGATCAGAACACGCGCCTGCGCATCTACCAGCAGGTCGAACAGATGATCATGGACGATGCGGTGTGGATCCCGCTGTTCCACGAAAAACAGTTCTGGCTCGTTAAGCCCTGGGTGAAGGGGTTCGTCGTCGCGCCGATGATCATCCCGACGCTCCAATATATCTCGATTGAGCGGTAGGAACGGCGGAGCCTCCGCGGCGCCGCCGGTGGCGCTGCGGGAGGTGATGCGCGACCGGGCGGGAGAGCCAGCGGGCTCGCCCGCCCCGCCCAAGGGGAGTAGGCAATGCCTCAGAAGTCGGCCAGCACAATCATCATCCGACGGCTGCTGTGGCTCCCGGTCCTGCTCATTCTGATCTCGCTGACAGTATTCCTCTTCGGCACCTACGGTCCGGGCGACCCGGTGCTCGTTCGGCTCGGCAGCAAGGCCAACCCGGAGGCAGTCGAACGCATCCGCGCCGAGCTAGGGCTCGACCGGCCGCTGCACGAGCAGTACCTGCGCTATCTCTGGAATGTCATCCAAGGTGACTTCGGCGAGTCGACGTACTTCCAAGGCCAGTTGGTCACCGACCTGATCGCGGGCCGGTTGCTGGTCTCCCTCCAGCTCGGCGTCGCGGCAACCATCATCGTCTTCGCGGTGGGCATTCCGCTCGGCGTGATTACCGCCGCGCTCCAAGGGCGAGTGTGGGACCGGCTCATCGTCTCGCTTACGCTCATCCCCGAATCGGTGCCGGTGTTCATCATCATCCCAGTGCTCTATTTCATCTTTGTGCGCCAGCTGAAGTGGTTCCCTGCCTCCGGGTGGGATGGGCTCTTCAGTCCCTCGGCGGTGCTCCCGCTCATTGTCTTGAGCATCGGCGGGATCGCAGGAGTGGTGCGCCAAGTGCGGACGAACACGCTCGAGGTGCTCCACAACGACTTTGTCCGAACGGCGCGAGCCAAGGGGCTTCCTCCGAGCACGATCCTCAGGCGGCACGTGCTGCGCAACAGCCTGCTCCCGACGTGGACGATGGTCGGCTTTGTCATCGCCAGCCTGCCGGCGGGGTCGATCATCGTCGAGGGGCTGATGGGGATCCCCGGTATCGGCGGCCTCGCTTGGGAGTCGATCTTCCGCCGCGACTACCCGGTGATTATGGCGATCACGCTGCTCGGCGCGACACTCTATGTCATTGGCAACTTAATCGTTGATATCGGCTACCCCTTAATCGACCCGCGCATTCGGTATTGATGCGCCGCAAGGGCCTAGCCGCTCGCTTTACGAACCTTTTGGGCAGCCCTATAATCTCGGCGGTATACCGCACGTGGGATGCCCGGCGCGAGAGTAGGTGAGGATGACCCAGACGGCTGATGCGACGTCCGTTGCCTCACTGCAAGCAAAGACGATGGTCGCCGTCCGCGGGCGGAGCCCGGCGGGCGAAGCGTGGCGTCGCCTGAGGCGAAAGAAGCTGGCGATGGCCAGCCTTGTGTATATCTGCGCGATCATGCTGCTGGGCCTGCTCGCTCCTGTGCTCCCGATTAAGAGCTTCAGCCAGCAAGACCTCAGCAATGCGCGGGCCTATCCCTCCTGGGAGCATCCGCTCGGGACTGATGACCTAGGGCGCGATATGCTCAGCCGCCTGATTTGGGGCGCCAACACCGCCTTCATCGTGGCAACGGTGCCGCTCACCGTTGCCATGGCGCTCGGGATCGCCTTCGGGCTGGCGGCGGCGTGGTATCGGGGATGGGTAGATACCCTCCTGATGCGGCTGTGCGACTACCTGCTCGCCTTTCCCACCTTATTGCTCATGATCTTCCTTGCGGCGACATTGAAGCCGGCCGTGGTCAACTTTGTGCGCCAGTATGGCCCGTATATCGGCCAGCCTCAGCTCTGGCGATCCGGCCTCGTTGACTACCTCGCTGTGCTGCTCATCCTCGCCCTCGTCGGATGGTCCGGTTTGGCGCGCGTCGTCCGCGGGCAAGCGCTCTCGTTGAAAGAGCGGGAGTATATCGAAGCGGCGAGAGCGATCGGCGCTTCCGACCGGCGGATCTTGTTCCTGCACATCCTGCCGAACATTATGCCGCTGCTGATTGTGCTCGCCTCGATGTCGATGGCGGGCGCGATCGCGGCGGAGTCGACGATCTCCTTCCTCGGGATCGGGATCGTCCCGCCGTATCCAAGCTGGGGCTCGATGATCGCCTCCACCTACGGTTACTTGCGGACGCCGTACTGGTGGCTGCTCGCCGAGCCGCTGATCCTCGTGGCGACGTTGCTCTATGCCTTTGCGTATCTCGGCGACGGGCTCGCCGACGCATTAAATCCGCAAACGCGCTAAACTTCGGCGCCCACCGCGATGAACGCGCCGCATTTCAGGGCATCAGGAGGAGAAGGATGCCGCCCTTGCTGCAAGTGAAAGACCTCCGCACCCAATTCTTCACGCAGGACGGCGTGGTGAAAGCGGTGGACGGAGTTTCCTTCGAGGTGTATCCCGGCGAGACGCTCGGCATTGTCGGCGAATCGGGCTGCGGCAAAAGCGTCACCGCTCTGTCGATCATGCGGCTGATCCCGAACCCGCCCGGCAAAATCGTCAGCGGGCAGATCCTCTTCGACGGCGAGGATATTCTCAAGCTGTCCGAAAGCGAGATGCGCGATATTCGGGGCAACAAGATCGCCATGATCTTTCAAGACCCGATGACCTCGCTCAACCCCGTGTTGACGGTGTGCCGGCAGATTTCAGAGAGCCTCGAACTGCACATGGGCATGAGCCGCTCTGAGGCGCGCAAGCGGTCGCTCGAACTGTTGAAGATGGTGGGGATCCCCGCTGCCGAGCAGCGGCTCGACAACTATCCGCACCAGTTCTCGGGCGGCATGCGGCAGCGCGTCATGATCGCGATGGCGCTGGCGTGCAATCCGCAGTTGCTGCTTGCAGATGAGCCGACCACCGCTCTCGATGTCACGATCCAAGCGCAGATTTTGGACATCATCAAGCGGCTGTGTCTCGAGCGCGGAACGGCGGTCATTCTCATCACCCACGATCTCGGCGTGGTTGCGGGAATGACCCAGCGCGTCCACGTGATGTACGCCGGCCATATCGTGGAGAAGGCGACAACGCGCGACCTCTACGCCGACCCGCGCCATCCCTACACCCTCGGCTTGCTCCGCTCAATCCCGCGTCTCGATGAAGCGCAGAAGGCGAAGCTGACCCCGATCCAAGGGCTGCCGCCCGACCTCATCAACCCGCCCAATCAGTGCGACTTTGCGCCGCGGTGCGTTTTTGCGCAAGATATCTGCTGGAAAGAGCGGCCGAAGCTGCGCCAGGTCGCGCCTGACCATGAGATCGCGTGCTGGGTCGATATTCGCGAAGCCCCGGCGAGGAGTGGATCGAATGATGGAAACCAATAAGATGACCCCGCCGGCGACCGCCGGCAGCCCTGCTCCAACCAACGGCGTCGGCATGGGCGAAACGCTCCTCGAGGTCAAAGACCTGAAGATGTATTTCCCCATCACCTCGGGGCTCATCTTCCAGCGCAAAGTTGCCGACGTCAAAGCGGTCGACGGGATCAGCTTTTCGGTCAAGCGGGGCGAGACCCTCGGCCTCGTCGGCGAGTCGGGCTGCGGAAAGTCGACCACTGCCCGCGCCATCCTGCAGCTCTACCGTCCGACGGCAGGCTCGGTCAAATTCGAGGGCAAAGAGCTGACCAAAATGGGGGGCAACGAACTGCGCCGGATGCGCCGTCGGATGCAGATGATCTTTCAGGACCCCTATGCCTCGCTCAACCCGCGCATGTCGGTCGGCAGCATCATCGGCGAGCCGCTGCTCATTCACGGCATCGCGAAAAACAAGAAAGAGCGCCAAGAGCGAGTCCAAGAGCTGCTGCGCGTCGTCGGTCTGAACCCCTACTTCGTCAATCGCTACCCGCACGAGTTCTCCGGAGGACAGCGCCAGCGCATCGGCATTGCGCGCGCCCTTGCGGTCGAACCGCTCTTCATCGCCTGCGACGAACCGGTCTCCGCACTCGACGTGTCGATCCAAGCGCAGATCATCAACCTGCTCGAAGAGCTCCAAGAACAGTTTGGGCTGACCTACCTCTTCATCGCGCACGACCTCTCGGTTGTGCGCCACATCTCCGACCGCGTCGCCGTGATGTACCTCGGCCGGATCGTGGAGATCGCCGATCGGAACGAGCTGTATGAGAACCCGCTGCACCCCTACACCAAGGCCCTCCTCTCGGCCGTTCCGATCCCCGACCCCGTGGTCGAAGCGAAACGCGAGCGCATCATCCTAACGGGCGACGTGCCGAGCCCGGTGAGGCCGCCGAGCGGCTGCAATTTCCACCCGCGCTGTCCGATTGCGATCCCGGAGTGCAAGGAAATCGTCCCGCCGCTCGAGGAGAAAACGCCAGGGCACTTCGCCGCCTGCATCCGCGTCTGACCCTCAGTATTCGCGGAACCGGCTCGAGCGTTCTCGCCGCTTCCTGCGCGCGGCAGAGTGAATGCCGCACCCCCTCGCGTCTTCGTCGGCGCGGGGGGAAGACGAGCGTGGCGACTGTTGCCGCTACTCTGTCGTTCGGAAGCGGGGGGCGCTCTCGATCTCGCCGCCGAGGCGGCGGTACTTCCCCTCGTAGTAGATCAGCGGTCGGCCGGGGTTAATGCCGCCATCGAGCACTTCGCCGACATAAATCTCGTGGTCGCCGCCGGGGTATTTGGCGTACACGCGACACTCCAAGTAGCCGATCGTGTCGTCGAGGATCGGCATGCCGTGAGGGCTGTGGCGGTGGCTGACGCGCGCGAGGTCGGCCTCCGACATCGTCTTCCGAGCGAACAGTTCGGAATGCCAGCGCTGGACATCGGCCAGGATATTGACCCCAAAGAGGCCTGAGCGGTCGATGAGCGCCTTCGTGTTCGATTTGAGGTCCAAACAGACGAGGACGAGCGGCGGGTCGAGCGAGAGCGAGCAGAACGCCGATGCCGTCGCCCCATGCAGCTTCCCATTGTCGAAGGCGGTGATCACGGTCACGCCTGAAGCGAAACGGGCTAAGATTTGCCGGAACCGAGCTGCGTCAATCGCCATCCGAACCTTCGCCTCCGTGCCGACTGCGCTTGGGGCGGCGACCGTGTCCCCGCGTCCCCAACGCTACTCTTCGTCGAACTCGTCCTCGTCTTTGTCGGCAAGATCCTCTTCGAACTCGAGACTGACTTCGTCTGGGGTGGTAGCGTCTGGCTCTTCCTCCCAGTCGGTGCTGAGGTCCATCTCTTCGCCGAGCTCTTCCTCTTCCTCGAGGTCGTAGCGAAGCATACTGTCGCGGATATAGGGGCGGAAGCCCGCCTCTGGACCGCCGCGTGTGGGGAAGGACACTTTCCCCGCCTGCGTGGGATGCTGGAATGTCTCGCGGATGATAATTTCGACCGAGTTGTCGGTGAGGCTGGTCACTGCGGCGGCATACTGATTGCCGCCGCGCATCAGGCTGATCAGCCGGAGCGCAAGACGGGGTTCTACTTCGCCGATCGGCTCGTTGCGCGTGCTGAACACCCGGAGGCTTTTCCCTTCGATCCGCAGCAGCACGGGCTCGCCCGCCGTCAATGTCGCCAACTCTTCTTGGGGCGCGGTGTTGATGAGGGTTGTCACCCCCGTCTTGCCGGTTTCTTCGATGAAGAGGTTGGCATCGACCTGCGGCTGGACGGCAACCGCTGCCACTTCGTCCTCTTTGATCGCCTGGAGGCGCGTCAGGTTGCGGCGCGCAATGGCGTTGTTCGGGTCGAGCGCAACGGCCCGCGAATACGCTTCCCGCGCCTCGCTGATGCGGCCGACCTCCATCAGCGCCTTGCCGAGGCGATTGTAGGCGTCGACATCGTCCGAGAAGACCTCAAGGATCTGTTTGTTGACGGCGATCGCTTCTTCCCACCGGTTCTGCATCGCGAGCTGGATCGCTTGCTCGCTGCGAAGGCGACGAAATCGCGCCTTGTCCTCAGGCTTGAGTGGGGCAGTCATCAACCGACTCCTGACACAACCGATAAAGCGCGCGGATTGTACGGCGTTGTTCCCGTTGGTCGCAACCAGCCGAGCCGGTCGCCGCGCAGCTCATGCCTTGCTAGAATGTCGCCGGGAGCAGGCAATGCGACGCGCCGGTCGACTTCTTGAACTGCAGGAGCAAGACCTCGCGCTTGACCGAATCGACGCCCAGTTGGCTGCCATTGCTCACCGGCTCGGCGAGAGCGCGGAACTGATCGCTGCCCGCCAAGCGCTGCGCGAGGCCGAAGCGCAGGCCGCGGCGCTCGAACGTCGGCGCAAGGATGTTGATCTGCAGGTGCAGGACCTGCGCGCCAAACGGGAACGCGAAGAGACCAAGCTCTATTCGGGAACTCTCGTCTCGCCGAAGGAGATGCACAATCTCCAGCAGGAGGTAGAGGCGCTCCGTCGTCGCGTTCTTGAGCTCCAAGACCGCGAATTGGCGATCATGGCCGAGCTCGAGGAGGCGGAGGCCGCTCGTCTCGAGGCCGAACGCACGCTCGCTGCAATCGAAGCGCGCTGGCGAGAGGAGCAAGCCGCGCTTCAACGCGAGCGGGAGTCGCTGCTCGCCGAACGCGAGCGAGCGCTTGCTCTCCGCGAGCAGCGCCTCCGTTTTGTCGACCCGGCCGACCTCACGCTCTATGAGGATCTGCGCCGCCGGCTCGGCGGGCGCGCCGTCGCGCGGGTAGAGCGGGGGATCTGCGCCGCCTGCCGCGTCAGTCTTCCCGAGCGCGAAATTCAGAAGGCGCGGACGAGTCCCACTTTGGTCAGCTGCAGCAACTGTGGGAGAATTCTCTACGCTGAGTGAGGCGTCCCTCGCCTCCCTTCTATCCTTGCGATCGAGGAAAGGCTGATCAGCCATGACTCATCCGATTGGCTCGTCAGACGAGCTGTTTGACGTCATTATCATCGGCGCCGGGGCCGCCGGCCTTGCGGCGGGGCTCTATGCTGCGCGCAGCCGCTTACGCACCGTCCTCCTCGAACGTCTCGGCGTCGGAGGCCAACTCGGCCTTACCGAGTGGATCGACGACTATCCCGGCTTCGCCGACGGGATCTCGGCTGCCGAGTTGACCATTGCGATGGAGAAACAGACCAAGCGCTTTGGGCTCGAAGTCACGTACGACGAAGTGCTGTCGGTCGACTTGACCGAGAAGGTGAAAGTGGTCACCGGCGCTGAAGCGACCTATCGCGGGAAGACGGTGATCATCGCCAGCGGCGGCCAGCCGGCGCGGCTGAATGTCCCGGGCGAAGTCGAGTTCCAAGGGCGGGGGGTGTCGTATTGCGCGGTCTGCGACGGCGCCTTCTTCCAGAACCAGCCCCTTGCTGTGGTGGGGGGCGGCGACTCTGCGGTCGAGGAAGGCGATTTCCTCACTCGCTATGCCTCGCACGTAACCATCATCCACCGGCGCGACACGCTGCGCGCGACGAAGGTGCTTCAGGAACGCGCCTTCGCGAACCCGAAAATCTCCTTTCTCTGGAACACGGTGGTTGACCGCATCGAGGGCGACACCGCGGTCAACGCTCTCGTGCTCCGCAACGTGCGCTCAGGAGAGCAGTTCACGCTCAACGTCGGCGGCGTGTTCATCTTTATCGGCTATCGGCCGAACACGGCCTTCCTCGGCGGCCAAGTTGCCCTCGACGCCAACGGCTACATCGTCACCGACGAAGCGATGCGGACCAATCTGCCGGGCGTCTTTGCCGCGGGAGACGTGCGGCAGAAAACGCTGCGCCAGATCACGACGGCTGTTGCTGATGGGTCGATCGCTGCGCTTTCGGCGGATGCCTACCTCAAGGAGCAGTGGTAAGCTCTTCCTCCGCTGTTGACCCGCTCGCCGCGACGGCCCCCGTCCGAAAGCGCACGAAGGGCAGCACCCGTCGGGCACGATGCTCAGAGAGCACCTCGCCACGAAACGGGAGTTCGAGCTTCTCGAAGCAGGCGAAGTCGACCGCGAAATAGCGGCCGCCGATGATCAGCAGGACGCCGTCTCGGTGGAGGACCGGCCCTTCGCGACGGGCGCACCGGACGCAGAAGAACGGCCGGCGGCGAAACTGGCCGACGACCGTCGCCGGGTGAAAGAAGGGGTCGGTGGGCTCGGCAAGATAGCTGGGGCAGGGCTCCGACGTCACCTATCGCCTCGGCAAGAATGGATCGCTATCTTCAAGTATATCGATGCCTTGCCTCGGGTGGACCGTTCGATACAATTCCCCGGCTCGGAAGGGATGAATGCACGTTCTCGTGACCGGCGCCGCCGGCTTTATCGGCTCCCATCTCGTCGATGCGCTCCTCGCGGCGGGCCATACCGTTGTCGGGCTTGACTCCCTTGTCCCCCAAGTTCACCCCACGGGAGAATGGCCCGCCTACATCAACCGAGAAGCACGCTGGATCCGAGGCGACGTGCGCAACCCCGACGTCGTGGCGGCCGCGCTCGAGGGGGTCGAGGCGATTGTGCATCTCGCCGCCGTTGTTGGGGTCGGCCAGTCGATGTATCAGATCCGCCGCTATGTTGAGGAGAACAATGTCGGCGCTGCGGTCGTGCTTGAAGCGGCGGTAGCGCGCCGCGACCAGATCCGGAAACTGATCGTCGCCTCCTCAATGTCGCTCTACGGCGAAGGACGCTATCTCGACAGCCGAGGCCGACCGATCACGCCCCGTCCCCGCAGCGAAGCCCAGCTGCGCGCTCATGATTGGACTGTCTATGGGCCCGACGGTCAGCCGGCCACCCCGATCCCGACCGACGAGGAGAAGACCCCTCATCCCACCTCGGTCTACGCCGTTTCGAAACGTGACCAGGAAGAGCTGTTCCTCGCGGTCGGCGGCGCCTACAACATTCCGACAGTCGCGCTCCGCTTTTTCAATGTCTATGGGCCGCGCCAAGCTCTTTCGAACCCTTACACCGGCGTTGCCGCGATCTTCTCCGCTCGGCTGCTTGCGGGACGTCCCCCGGTCATCTACGAAGATGGCGAACAAACTCGCGATTTCGTCCATGTCTCGGACATCGTCCAAGCTGCCCTGCTTGCGCTCGAACGCGCCGGCGGGGACGGCCACGTCATCAACGTGGGAACAGGGCGCGCGACTACCATTCGGGAGGTTGCGGACACCCTCGCCCGCGTCCTCGGCCGACCTATCGAGCCGGAGATCACGGGGCGCTTTCGCGCCGGCGATATCCGCCATTGCATCGCCGATATCGGCCGAGCGCGCCAGCTGCTCGGCTACGAGCCGCGCGTCACCTTTGAAGCGGGAATGGCCCAGCTCGCTGAATGGGTAGCCGAGCAGCCGCCCGACGATCGCTTTGATGAGGCGCGGCAGGCGCTCGAGACGCGCCGCCTGATCCGATGATGCCGGGCCGCGCGCGAAGGCGCCGCGCGAGCAGGTTGCCCTGTCAGGAGTGGCAGGGCGGGGAGTAGACGGCCGTGGGGCTCACCTATTCGGGTGTCCATGCTGCCACCGAGGATCGCGAGGCGGTGGTCGCGGTGCTGACCGAGACGCTCGCATCGGGCGGCTACCGACGGCGGGAGGACCAGCCCCCGCCGCCGGGCGCCCCAGTCAATCGGTTCTTGGTGTCGCTTCCGCTCAACGGATGGACAACAGTTCTCCCCTCGAACGACCTCGACAGTCGAGAATATGCGTGGGCCGAAACGATTTCGAATCTCGGCTGCGCTGCGCTCTGGCTTTACCTGTACGACTCCAGCCTCCTGATGTATCGCTTATACCGCGGCGGTCACCTGCTCGACCGCTATCACTCGGCAGGCGGCGACCAGGTGGCGGTCGGCAATCCGCGCGCCTTCCGTCCGTTTCTCGTTGCGGGCGCCACGATCGAGGACCTCGATCGCGTGTTGCATCCTGAGCCCGAGGAGGCGCCCGCGCTCGAACAGCGCTACCTTGCCCTCGCCCGGCTGCTGGGGATCCAGACTGCCGCTACCTCCTACGCGCTCGCCGAGCGCGACCCCCTCCTCTTGCCGGGAGGACGGCAGACCTGGACCCTCGTTGAGTTTTGGTATGCCGGTTCGCCATCCCCGGGGCTGCCCAGCAGCGCATCGGCCGACGAGTAGCACCTTGAAGCACCGCAACTCGGTCGACCATAATCTCCGGAGGAGGCAAGCGGATGGCGAAGCGGACGGCGCCGGGTCGAACTGCGCCGAAGCGACGAAAAGAGCGGCGGCCGTTCATCCCTCCCGGAACGGTTATCAACCCGGTTGAGCCCGCTGTGCCCCCGGAGCCAGTGCCGACCCTTGTGCCCTCGCCGTCAACGCGCAGCCGTGCCGCGGCGAAGGACCGCCTTCCCCGCTTTGGCCTTCCGCTCAACACGGATTATTCGTACGTCGCTCGCGATCTGCGCCGCATCCTGATCCTCACCGGCATCATTGTCGGCGTGATGATCGCCCTCACCTTCGTCCTGCCGGGATAGCAGCCCACGAGAAGGATGCGGCGAGCGCTCGTCTCTCAGCGTAGCCTGCCGGCCGTCCCCTTCTCGATGTCAGAGAGACCGCGCAGCAGCGCTGCAGCCGGCTGGTGAGATTCTCCCGGCGGGGAGGATAATGCCCGCTGGAACGTTAGCCGCGCGCGCCTGTCGCTGAGTGATGGCCGGAGACGCGTTCGGCTGGCGACTCGTGCACTTCGCCCTGCTCGATCATCTCGGCCTTGAGCTTGGCGGACAGCGGTTTCGGCATCACCTTCCGGAACTTGGGACGCCAGCGCGACCAATCGGCGAGCAGCTGAGCGGCGCGCGGGCTGCCGGTCGCGGCAAGATGGGCTTCCACCATCTCGCGCAGGCGGTGGGCGTCACGGCCGGTCACTTCGTGCAATTCGACCAGTTCGTGATTGACACGCTGCTCAAAGTCGCCGAATTCATCGAGGACATAGGCGATGCCGGCGCTCATTCCGGCCCCAAAATTGCGGCCGGTCCGGCCGAGGACGACGACGAGGCCGCTCGTCATGTACTCGCAGCCATGGTCGCCGACCCCTTCGACAACGGCCTCAGCGCCGCTGTTGCGGACAGCAAAGCGCTCGCCGGCCCGCCCCGCAACGAACAGCCGTCCGCTCGTCGCGCCGTAGAGGCAGGTGTTGCCGACGATCACATTTTCGTGCCAAGGATAGCGTGCTTCGGCCGGCGGCTTGACGATCAATTCGCCGCCGGAGAGCCCTTTGCCGACATAGTCGTTCGCTTCGCCGGTGAGGACAAGGCGGACTCCCGGGGCGCAGAAGGCGCCGAAGCTCTGCCCCGCTGTGCCCGTGAAGTGCACTTCGATCGTGCCGGGAGGCAGCCCTTCCTTCCCCCAGCGCCGCGTTACCGCGTAGGAGAGTTGCGTTCCGAGCGCGCGGTGGACGTTGCGCACCGCGTAGGAGAGGGTCACCGGCTCCCCGCGCTCAATGGCGGGGGCAGCGTCGCGGACGATCTGCAGGTCCAGCGGCGTATCGCCCCGGTCGTTGCGCTCGAGGACGCGCCGTCGCGGCCGCTCGTTCGACGGGTCGACGTCGCTGAGGAGCCGGGAGAGGTCGAGCATGGCTGCGCGCGCCGGGAGGCCCTCCGTGCGCTGCCGCAGCAGCGACACCCGCCCGATAATCTCGTCAAGCGAGCGGTAGCCGAGCTTCGCCAGCCACTCGCGGACGTCTTGGGCGAGATGACGGAAGTAGTGAACGACTTGGTCGGGCGTTCCAGTGAACTTTGCCCGCAGGTCCTCGCGCTGCGTTGCGATGCCGGTTGGGCAGGTGTTCAGGTGGCATTGGCGCGCCATATCGCAGCCGATCGCAACGAGCGCGGCGGTGCCGAAGCCGAACTCTTCAGCGCCGAGCAGCGCCGCAATGATGACATCCCGGCCGGTCCGCAGCGCGCCGTCGGTGCGCAGGCTTACCCGGCCGCGGAGGTCGTTGAGGACCAGCACCTGCTGCGTCTCGGCAAGCCCGAGCTCCCAAGGGCAGCCGGCGTTCTTGATCGAAGAGAGGGGTGAGGCGCCGGTGCCGCCGGAGTGGCCGCTGATCAAGATATAGTCGGCATACGCCTTGGCGACCCCCGCGGCGATCGTCCCGACGCCCGTCTCAGCGACGAGCTTTACCCCAACCTTTGCCTCAGGATTGGCCTGCTTCAGGTCGTAGATCAGCTGGGCGAGGTCTTCAATGCTGTAGATGTCGTGGTGCGGCGGAGGCGAGATGAGCGGGATCCCCGGCACAGCATGTCGCACCCGCGCAATAAAGTCGGACACCTTCGTGCCGGGGAGCTGGCCCCCTTCGCCCGGCTTCGAGCCTTGGGCCATCTTGATCTCGAGCTCCGTCGACATCGCGAGGTACTGGATCGTGACGCCGAAGCGCCCTGAGGCGACCTGCTTGATCTTGTTGTGAGCGATATCTCCGTTCGGGCGCGGCGCGTAGTTTTCCTCATCCTCGCCGCCCTCGCCCGAATTGCTGCGGGAGCCGAGCCGATTCATCGCGATCGCGAGCGTTGCATGCGCTTCCTTGCTGAGCGCGCCGAGCGACATCGCGGTGCTGATGAAGCGCGGCGTAATCGCCTCAATCGGCTCGACCTCTTCGATCGGGATCGGCGGACGATCCGAGACAATCTCCAGGAGGTCGCGCGGCGAGACGGGCGGATGGTCCTCCGCGATCCGACGGAACTCTTCGTAGAAGCTGTAGTCGCTCGTGTTGGCGGCACGCTGCATCGCTCGGACGACCGGCTGCCCGAAGAGGTGATATTCGCCTTCGCGGCGATAACGGATAAAGCCGTGGTCTTTCAGCCGCGCTGGGGGGGTGGGGAACGCCTCGGCATGACGCGCCAGCACGTCCTCAGCGATCTCGCGGAAGCCGATGCCGCCGATCTGCGAGGGCGTCCCGGTGAAACACCGATCGATCACCTCTTGGCCGAGGCCGATCGCCTCGAAGATCTGCCCGCCGCGATAGCTCGTCACGGTGCTGATCCCCATCTTCGAGCAGATCTTCAGGAGCGCCTTCTCGCACGCATGGCGGAAGTTCTGTTCAGCTTGGTCAGCCGCTTCGGCGGCCTGCTCCGGGGTGGCGTTGCGAGGGATGGCGACTTGGCGCGCCGTCGCAAGCGCGAGGTACGGATTGACGGCGCTCGCTCCGTAGCCGATCAAGGTCGCCACGTGGTGCACTTCGAAGCAGTCGCCGCTCTCGACGACGATATCCGCGCGCATCCGCTTGCCGACACGGATCAAGTGGTGGTGGACGGCGCCAACGGCAAGCAGGCTCGGGATGGGGGCGCACTCCTCGGAAATCCGGCGGTCCGAGAGGATGAGGAGAGATGCGCCGTTGTCGACTTCGGCCTCGGCGCGCTGGCAAAGCCGCTCAATCGCTGCTTCAAGCCCGTCCGGTCCATCGCCGACGGGGAAAAGAATGTCGATGACCGCAGGGCGGAAGGCCGGCGCGTCCAGTTCTTTCAGCACGTCCAGCTCGGCGTCGAGAAGGACGGGCGTCTCGAGGTAGAGGAGGCGGGCATGCTCCGGCGTCTCGGTCAGGAAGCTCGCCTTCGCCCCGAGGTAGCCGTTGAGCGCCATCACGATCTGTTCGCGGAGCGGGTCGATCGGCGGGTTGGTGACCTGCGCGAACCGCTGGCGGAAGTAGTTGTAGAGCTGCCGCGGTTTCTGCGAGAGCACCGCGATTGGGGTGTCGTCTCCCATGGACCAGGTCGGGTCGGCCGCTTCCTCCGCCATCGTGAGGACGATTTGGCGCACCTCTTCGGCGGTGTAGCCGAATGCCGCTTGCAGCTGGGTGAGCGGCTCAGAGAGGGCAGGGACGCGGCCGTTGCGCGAGGCGCGCGCGGCGCGGTCGAAATCGACCCGATAGAGATGCTTGGCGACCCACTCGCCGTATGGCTGCTGGGAAGCGAGAAGGTCCTTGATGTCGTCGTTGCGGAGGAGCGCCTTGCGCTCGACATCGACCGCGATCATCTGCCCTGGCCCAAGCCGCCCTTTCTCTATGACGCGCGCCGGGTCGAGATCGACAATGCCGACCTCTGAGCCAAGGATGACCAGCCCGTCATCGGTCACCGTGTAGCGGGCGGGGCGCAAGCCGTTTCGATCGAGGACGGCGCCAACGATCGTCCCATCAGTGAACGCGAGCGCGGCCGGTCCGTCCCACGGCTCTTGGAGGCAGGCGTGATATTCATAGAACGCGCGCCACTCCGGCTTGAGGTTCGGCATGTTCTCCCAGGGCTCCGGGACCAGCATCGCCATGGCATGCAGGATGGAGCGGCCGGATTGTTCGAGCGTTTCGAGGACGTTGTCGAGGTTTGCCGAGTCCGACCCGCCAGGCTGGATGATCGGGCAAAGCTCGCGCACGCGCTCACCCCAGACGGGCGATTCGAGGGCGCCTTCGCGGGCGCGGACCCAGTTTTGGTTGCCCTGAAGGGTGTTGATCTCGCCGTTGTGGGCGAGCATGCGGAACGGTTGGGCAAGGAACCAATTCGGGAAGGTGTTCGTGCTGTAACGCTGGTGGAAGATGGCGAGTGGCGACTCGTAGTCCGGGTCGACAAGGTCGCGGTAGAACTCGGCGAGCTGCGGCGCGACGAACAGCCCCTTGTAGACCACCGTGCGCGAAGAGAAGGACGGCACGTAGAACCCGTCGATCCCCTCCTCGGCGGCAAGGCGCTCGATGGCCTTGCGCGCCAGGAACAGCCGCCGCTCGAAATCACGCGAGGAGAGCCCTGCCGGCCGCGCGATGAACACCTGCTGGATGTCGGGTCGGGTGCGGAATGCCTTCTCCCCGAGCACGGCGGGGTTGACGGGCACCTCGCGCCAGCCGAGC
Source organism: Dehalococcoidia bacterium (assembly GCA_025054935.1). Classification (NCBI taxonomy): domain Bacteria; kingdom Bacillati; phylum Chloroflexota; class Dehalococcoidia; species Dehalococcoidia bacterium. The sequence goes on from JANWZD010000004.1 coordinate 47,490, forward strand.
AGCGTCAACCCCTCGCGCGCAACGGCCTCAGCAATGATCGCCTTGATCCGGGGATGCCCCTCGCGCGGCAGGAAGAGCATGCCGACGCCGAGGTCACGAATGTCGGTGATGGAGCGGCCCAGCTTAGCAACTTCACGCAGGAACAGCTTCGCCGGCAGCGCCGTCGCGATCCCCGCGCCGTCGCCGCTTTTCGCATCGGCGTCGACCGCCCCGCGATGAGTGACATTGATGACGCTCTCAATCGCCTTGGCGACAATGTCGTGACTAGGCACACCCGTCGTCGTAGCGACAAAGCCGACGCCACAGGCGTCGTGCTCGAACCGCTCGTCGTAGAGCGTCGGGCCGGCAATGGAGGGTCGTCCACTCATTTCTTCAATCCTCACCCGATTGAGGATCGGGCGACTGTAAGATGCAACCCGCGTCTCAGTGGCGCTTTCCGAGGATCCCTCGTCAGAAAGGAGGCGCCGCAGCGCTCAGCCGGAAATGCAAAAAGGCGGAGATTTCCCCTTCCGGGAAAACCCCCGCACCACTGTGTCGCGGAGCCGGCGGTGCGTCGTTGCTCGCCCGTGCAACAGTATACTGATTAGCGTGGCGATCGTCAATCTGTTCTGCGGGGCTGCCGCCGGCAGCAGCGATGACGACCGACGGGGCCTCCCGCAGCCGCGGCCGGCCGAGTGGGCACCGACCGCCGCCGCCCCGCTGCCAGAGGGGAGCTACCGCCTCCGCTAGCGGGCGGCACCGGTTCTGGGCACGGCGGACCTCGCTGGCCCGGCGGCCGATGCACTGCAGCGGCTCCTGCCTACAATCGCTGCTCTCGCGCTGATCCTGCGCGGCCCAACCGCCGAATGATCGACGAGACGCTCCTTGGGCGCATGGCGGCGCCCTTCCTGATGCGCGCTGTCTGCTCGCGTCGGATGCCGGCCATAGGGTGCGCGAAGACAACCCTGCCGCTGCGGTGCCGGCAATCGCGCTTCTTCAGGGTCGGCTAGGCGCTCTGACGCTCGCCGGGGAAACGCGGTCCGACGAGCCGGTAGAAGACCGGCCGAGCGCCGACCCGCTGGCCGCGCTCGTCGAACCGGATCTCGCTGCTCAGCCCGGGCGTCGGCCCGAGGGTGGTCAGCGCATGGGCGACGCTCTCGCGCGTCGGTTTCGCGCTCGCAGCAGCAGCAGCAATGGCGCGGAGGGCGACGCTGGTTGCCTCGTAGGCGAGCCCGGCTTGGGGGAGCGGATCGATCCCCCACGCCGCGCGGAACGCCTGGACGAAGCTGGCCGCTCCCAATTCGACCGGGTCGGCGGCGGGGAACGTAAGGAAGGCGAAGTCGGTCGGCGAGACATTCGCAAGCCGCGCAAAGCTCGGGTTCGCTGCTGCCGGCAGGGCAACAAAGGGCAGGCCAGGCGCAATACGCCGCAGTTCGGCATAGAGCGGGCCGCCGATATCCACCCCGCCGCCGTAGACGACGACATCCGGTCCGGCGGCGACAATCCGGCTGGCGTGGGGAAGGTAGTCCGGGATCTCCCGGGGAAGGGTGTCGCCGAAGACAACAGAGCCGGCAGCGCGCCACCAGAGCGGCACCAATTCCTCGGCGGCGCGGCCGTTCGCCGAGTCGGTGATCGCGATCGCGAGCTTTGTCGCACGGAAGCGCCGCGGGAGAAAATCGAGGAGCGCTCCCGCGAGGGTGGTGTCTGAGGGACCAAGGCGGTAGACCGCAGTCTGGTCGGTAAGCGAGTCAGCCGAGGCGAGGGTGAGAAACGCCACTCCTGCGCGGCGATATTCCGGAGCGGCCGAGGTGGCGGAGGCGCTTGCAGGATGCCCAACCACCGCGACCACGTCGGGGTCGATCGTCAGTTTGCGCGCCTGCTGGAGGCCGCCGGCAGCCTCATTCCGGTCGTCGTGGGCGAGAAGCTCGACGCGCCACCCATTCACCCCCCCAGCGAGGTTGAACTCTTTGATCGCTTGCTTGACTGCAAAAAGCAAGTTGTAGCCGACTTGGTGCTCCCGCCCGGAGAAGGGAGCGACGAGCCCAATCTTGACCGTGCCGCGCAGGGCGGTGTCGATCACGCGGCAAGCCGGCGTCGCCGCCGTCGCTGCTATCCCGGCAAGGAACGCCCGGCGTGAGAGTGATGGCGCACCTGAAGTCATCGAGGGGGAATTGTAGAAAGCGCGCCCGGGCGAGTCCCGCTCACTGCCGGCGGCTGCGCTGTCAGCTATTGCTCGACGATGCGCAGCTTGATGATGGTATCGGGGATATGCACGACCCCTTCGATGACGATCGAGCCGACCCGATAGCGGACCCGATACGGTCCGCCCGGCAGCCGCTCCGGTCCTTCCACCGGCGCACCGAGGAGAAGGAGTTCTCGCCGCAGTTCGCGCTCGGCTTCGACGACAGCGTGCGGCCGCTCGTAACGGCGGTTGTAGCGGGCGAGAATGGCCACAACGGCAGCGCGTTCTTCGTTCATCTGCTCTTCCATCAACTCTTCCTTCGGCGAACAGACTTCAGGAGGCAGTCTGCTCCGCGGGCCTGGCCGCCGCAGGGGGGACCGTTGGAGCGCGACGCCCGCCTTGAGCGTGCCGCAGCGCGCCGCGGCTGCTGAAGGGGCCCCGCGAGGCGGCTGCCGCCGGGACGGCGAGCGATCACGCCGGTTCTCCGGCAAGCGGGGCGAGGAGGGGCTGAAGCGAAGGGAGGAGGGCGAGCTGATCGATCGCTGCCCGGGCAGCCGCTGCTGGTGCTGCTCCGACGACCGGGCTCACCAGCGCATCGAATTTCGCCGCCAGCTCCTCGGCGGAAAGCGGTCGTTCCGGGTCGCCGCGCGGGTGGCCGGTTTCGCCGCGCAGCCGGCGGCCTTGCCGGAGCAGAACCTCGACCGTCGCGCCGCGCCACTGCGGGCTGAGCGCTTCCCATTCCGGGTCTTCTTCGACGATGACGCGCGCCGCTACCGCGCGCACGGCAGGGTCATCGAGCGCCTCTTCCCGAAAAGCCCACGCCTCGATCGTGCCGCGGGTCACGAGGAGCGCGGCGGCGTGGGGAAGCGAAAACCGCGCTTGCAGTTCGGTTGTCGGGCGCTGCTCGCGCATCCGTGCGCCGAGCGCGCCGGTGCGGATGCGAATGTGCTCTACCTCATCTGCCGAGAAGCGATGCTCGCGAAGCAGGTCGACCAGGACGTCGATAGCGGGATGCCCGAAGCGGGCGAAGGGATACGGCTTGAAGTAGGAGGCGGTGAACTCCCATGTCGTGCCGAGGTCCATCACCGCGCGGCGGCGGACGATGCCGGCTGCCGCGATCGACCCGAAGACCACCCCGACGCCATCGCGCTCTCCTTCCCAGCCGGCGAGGGTCCAGTCGACGGCGTGGAGGGCGAGCTCTGCGCCGAGACCCGCGTAGACATGACGCACCGTTGCGCCGGCAAACGCGGTGTTCCAGCTTGTGACGAGCGTCAGTGTCGAGACAAGGTCGAAAGCGCGGCGCAGTTCGCCGGCGGTGAGGCCGCAAAGCCGGGCGGCAGCTGCGACAGCGCCAACAACGGGCCAGGTGCCATGCGGATGGAGCGTGGGGTCGAGCTGCCCTTTGGCGAGCCCGATCCGGCAGGCGACCTCTGCGCCGGCGACAAAGGCGGTCAGGAGGTCTGCGCCACTGCGCCCCAACGACTCGGCGAAGGCAAGCGCAGCGGGCAGCACATGCACCGCCGGATGGCCGCCAGACCACCGATGGCCTCCGTCGAAATCGAGCCAAGTGCCGGCTGTCCCGTGGACGAGCGCGGCGTGGCGGGGGCTTAACCGAACGCCGAGCCCCAGTCCCTGACAAGCGCCAGCTGGGTCGGCGAGCCGTCTCGCGAGCCGTTGGACTGGCGCAGCACGCGTTCCGCCGACGATCACGCCGAGGGTGTCGAGGATCTGGGCGCGCGCTTGTGTCTGAACGTCTGGAGGGAGATCCTCCGGGCGCAGCGAGACTGCAAACTCGGCGAGCTGGTCGAGATAGTCGGCCACGGTTTTCTCTTGGGCCTCTTAGCGCGGCACGGCGGCTTCCCAGCAGGCGACGCCGTCGGGGCCGACGTCTGCCGAATGGCGCGTTCCGGCCGGCAGGATCATCCGGTCGCCCGCTCGCAGCGGGATATCGCGGTCGTCAAGGTGGAAGACGATGCTCCCGCGCGAGCAGGCAAGGTACTTGTCGTAGGAGTGCGTGTGAGCGGAATAGTGGTAATGAGGACCGTTCGTCCATTGGTACGGGGTTAAGCCGCGCTCGGCGAACCACTGGCGCAGGGCGGCCTCGTCCATCGGTCCGGGAAGATACTGCAGCTCCATACTGTCATTGTACGAGAAGTCGCGTCCTAGAACTCTCCTCAGGGGATTTGCGGTATGATCCGCGGGTGGAATGAACTGAGGAGCGTGTCCGTTCGGCACCTGCTCTCAGTGAGGACGACCCGAGATGCCAGCGACCCAAGCGCGCAAACGCGATTTCCTCTCAATGGCCGATCTCGAGCCGACGGCGCTCCTCGAGCTGCTGGAGGCAGCGGCGCGGCTGAAGGCGGCGCCGCGCGGAGACCGGTTAGCGGGGATGACCCTTGCGCTTGTCTTCGAGAAGCCGTCGCTGCGGACGCGGCTTTCGTTCGATGTCGCGATGGCGCAGCAAGGCGGCCGCGCGGTCTACTTCGCTCCGGCGGAGGTCGGGCTGGGGACGCGGGAGCCGGCACGCGACGTAGCGCGCGTACTGAGCCGCATGGTTGACGCTGTCGCCTTGCGGACCCATGAAGACGAAAAACTCGTAGAGTTCGCCCAGTTTGCGAGCGTGCCGGTCATCAATGCGCTCTCGGCAGGAGAGCATCCCTGTCAGTGCTTGGCCGACCTGCTCACCATCCGCGAGCGCAAAGGGCGGCTTGCGGGGGTCCGGCTTGCCTATATCGGCGACGGCAACAATGTCGCGAACAGTTTGCTGATCGGCGGCGCGACTGCCGGCATGGAGGTCGTGCTTGCCTGCCCGGAGGGCTATGCCCCGCCCGCGCGGGTGCTCGCAATTGCCGACGAGCGCGCGCGCCAGTCGGGGGGCACGGTGCGCGTCGTCCACGACCCGGCAGCCGCGGCCGAGGGTGCCGATGTCCTCTACACCGATGTGTGGACAAGCATGGGGCAGGAAGCGGAAGCAGCGGTCCGCCGCGCTGCCTTTGCCGGCTTTACGCTTGATCGTCGGCTGCTGGCGCTCGCTGCCCCTGACGCGATCGTGATGCACGACCTGCCAGCCCACCGCGGCGAGGAGATCGAAGACGAGGTACTCGAGGGCCCGCAGTCGGTTGTCTTCGATCAGGCGGAAAATCGGCTTCACGCCCAGAAAGCGCTGCTCATCGAGCTGCTCGGGCGCGCGTAGGATCGGCAGCGCGACGCCGGCGTGCGCGGGGAAACGACCTTCGGAGGCATCCATGGCTAAGCCAGTTGTTGCCATCGTCGGCCGCCCGAACGTCGGTAAGTCGACCCTCTTCAATCGCCTGATCGGCGAGCGGCGCGCCATCGTCGAGGATCTTCCGGGCACAACGCGCGACCGTCTCTACGGCGACACCGATTGGAACGGCCGCGAGTTTCTTCTCGTCGACACGGCGGGCCTCGAGGTCGCGCCCACAGATGAACTGACCCGCCATGTCCAAGAGCAGGTGCGCCAAGCCGTAGCCGAAGCGGATGTCATCATCCTACTCACCGATGTCCGGAGCGGGGTAACCGCAGCGGACCGTGATGCCGCCGACCTGCTGCGCGCGGCCGGCAAGCCGGTCGTGCTCGCAGTCAACAAGTGTGACAGCAACCGCTACGCGCAGAACGCGGTCGAGTTTTACGAACTGGGGCTAGGCGACCCGATCCCCGTCTCCGCTCTTCAAGGGGTGGGCACTGGCGACCTTCTCGATGCGGTGGTCGGCTTGCTCCCGCCGGCGGAGGCCCCGCCGGAGGAAGAGGACATCCCAAAGATCGCGATTATCGGACGGCCGAACGTCGGCAAGTCCCAGCTTTTGAATGCTCTTCTCGGCCAAGCGCGGTCGGTGGTCTCCGAGGTTCCGGGCACAACGCGCGACGCGGTCGATAGCCGTCTCGAAGTTAAGGGCCGACCACTGCTCCTCATCGACACGGCGGGTATTCGGCGGCGCGGCCGGATCGAGCCGGGGGTAGAGAAATACAGCGTCCTGCGCTCGCTGCGCGCGGTCAGCCGGGCTGATGTCGTCTTGCTCGTTATCGATGCCGCCGAGGGCATTACCGCGCAAGACATGCATGTTGCGAGTTATGCGCTCGAAGCCGACAAGGGGTTCGTGATTGTCGTCAATAAATGGGACCTGATTGAAAAGGATACCTACACCGCTGACCGCTATACCGAACAGGTGCGCCATGCCTTCAAATTCCTGCCCGACCCGCCCGTCGTCTTTATCTCGGCGCTGACAGGGCAGCGCGTTCCGCGCGTCCTTGAGGCGGCGCTCCAGGTCTATGACCGGCGGCAGCAGCGGATCCCGACTGCACGGCTGAACCAGATCTTCGCTGAGGCGCAAGCGGCGCATCCGCCGCCGCATGTGCGCGGAAAGCAGTTTCGGATCTACTATGCCACGCAGCCAGAGGTGAATCCGCCAACCTTCGTTCTCTTCGTGAACGACCCTAAATTGCTCCACTTTTCCTACCAGCGCTACCTCGAAAACCAGCTGCGGGCGCGCGTTGACCTTGCCGGTACGCCGGTGCGCTTTGTCTTCCGCCCCCGCGAAAGTGACGAGCGTCAATGAACGAGTCTCTCGCGGTTGTTCTCACCGTGGTTTTGAGCTACCTGGCCGGCTCGTTTCCCAGCGGGATTGTGTATGGCCGCCTGTTTCGCGGCGTGGACGTCCGCTACGTCGGCAGCGGGAAGACGGGGGCGACAAATGTCCTCCGCTCGCTTGGCCCTCGGCTTGCTGTCGCGGTCGGGGTCACCGACATCCTGAAAGGGATGGTGCCTGTCGTGCTGGCGCTCTGGCTGGTGGGCACGCCGCTGGGGGCAGTCGCCGCTGGCTTTGGGGCGATCGCTGGGCACAACTGGTCGATCTTTCTCGGCTTTTCGGGCGGGCGCGGGGTCGCGACGTCAGTGGGGGCGTTCCTCCCCATGGCGCCGCTTCCCGCGATCATTGCCGTTGCCGCGTTCGTTCTCGTCGTCGTGAGGACGCGCTACGTCTCGCTTGGGTCGGTCACGGCCGCCGTGACGGCACTCCTTGCCTTTCTCGTCACCGGCCTGCTCGGGGCGCGGTATCCGAGCGAGTACTATGTCTTTACCGTCGCCGGCGCGCTGCTGCTTGTCATCCGCCACGCCGATAACCTCGCGCGCTTGCGCGCCGGCACCGAGCGGAAGCTCGGCGAGCCGGCGAGCACGGTTCGGACCCGCGCCCAATGATCGCGGTGGTCGGCGCAACGACGTGGGGCACCACGCTGGCGCTCCTGTGGTCCCGGCTCGGCCGGCCGGTGCGCCTGCTGGTGCGGACGGAGGAGGAAGCAGAGACGTTGCGGCGCGACGGCTGCAACCGCCGCCGCGTGCCCGATTATCGCTTCCCTCCCAGTTTGCGCGTCACCGCGGACCCGATCGAAGCGTTTCATCGCGCCGAAGCGATTGTGCTGGCCGTTCCCTCGCAAACGATGCGTGAGAATGTGCGCCGCATCGCGGACGCGGTGCCGGCTGATGCCATCATTGTCAGCGCAGCTAAGGGGATCGAGATCGCGACGCGCGCCCGGATGTCCGAGGTGATCGGCAGCGAACTGCCCCACCATGCGGGGCGGGTTGTCGCTCTCTCGGGGCCGAACTTGAGCAAGGAGATCGCGGCGGGGCTGCCCGCGGCCACTGTGGTCGCGGCAGAAGATGCTGCGGTGGCGACCCGGGCGCAGGACCTGCTGATGACGCCGATGTTTCGGGTCTACACCAATCGCGACATCATCGGGGTTGAACTCGGGGGCGCTTTGAAAAATGTCTATGCGCTGGTCGCGGGCATCAGCGACGGCTTGGGAATGGGGGATAACGCCAAAGCGGGGGTCATCACCCGAGGGCTCGCCGAGATGAGCCGGCTCGGCGAGGCGGCCGGGGCGCAGCGCCAGACGTTCGCCGGCCTCTCCGGGCTCGGCGATCTGGTTGCTACGTGCGTCAGCCCCACGAGCCGCAACCATCAAGTCGGGTTTCGCCTCGCTCAGGGGAAGCCGCTCGAGGCGGTGCTGCGCGACCTGGGGCAGGTTGCGGAAGGCGTGCCGACAACCCGCGCCGCTACTCGGCTCGGGGCAGAGCTTGGCGTCGAACTGCCGATCGCCGAGGCGATCCATCGAGTTCTGTTCGAAGGGGTGCCGGCGCGCGCCGCAGCGATGGCGCTCCTCGAGCGTGAACGGAAGGCCGAATTCCCCGACTGAGGGAGAGGACTGCGAGGTGGCAGCGCGCTGCAGTTCCCGCCCGCTTGAGGAGACCGGCTGATGATCGGGGCGGTGCCGACCGTGCGGATGACCTATGCCATGTCGTCTGCGGTCGAACAGAAGCTGCGGGAAGGCGGCGCGCTGCTCCGCCGCGCGGCGCGCCTGTTCGCGCTCGTGTCGGCGGCCTCCGTTGTCGTCGTGGGGGTCGGCATCGGTCTTGCGGCGCGCAATGCCGGCGCGGGGCTCCTTGCCGGCGGCGTGGCAGCCGCCCTGATCGCGCTGCCCATCGCTCTTGTTGTCCTGCGGGCACGCCAGCGGTTCGTCACCGAGCGTGCGGCTCTGCGCCGGGGCGAAGTCGCCGTCGACCGCCGCGCGGTGGTTGCGCTTCGTCAGCGGAAGGACCGCCTGCATCAGGATGAATTTTGGGTCGTGGCGGAGGGCAGCCCGCCGCTTCGCTTCGAGGTGGGCTCGCGAGAGGCGCTCGACGCCTGGCGCGTCGGAGAGTATTCAACGTTTGTCCATCTCCCGGGAAGCCGCTGGCTCCTTGTCGCTCTCGATGATGCAGGGCGGGTGATCTATCACGCTGATCAGTACGACCCCGCGGCGGACCCGCGCTGGGCCGACTGGCTCGAGTGGCGCCGGGCAGCGCGCTAGGCTAGGCAGTCGCTTGCGGCGCCGGCCGCTCGCCGCGCAGCCGGCGGAAGAAGCGCGGAATGTCGCCCTCTTCCCACGTCACCAGCAGCTGCGCGGCGTTGAAGATCGAGCTGTAGGTGCCGGAGATAATGCCGATCATCAAGGCGAGCACAAATGTGCGCGTCGGCGTGCCGCCGAAGAGATACAGCGCGAGCAAGGTCAGGATAACCGTCACCGACGTGTTGATCGAGCGCCCGATCGTTTGCATGATGGAGTGATTGACGACCGCCGGGAAGTTCGCGGTGCCGTGCCGCTTCAAGTTCTCGCGAATGCGGTCGAAGACGACGATGGTGTCGTGCACGGAGAAGCCGATCACCGTCAGCATCGCCGTGATGAACATCGAGTCGACTTCTACGCCGGCGACCTTGCCGAGGATCGAGAAGATACCGAGCACAACGAGCACGTCATGTACCATCGCGATAATGGCGCAGCTGCCGTAGCGGAAAGGATGGGAGACTTGGCGGAAAGCGAAGGCGATGTAGAGCAGGATGGCGACCGAGGCCGCCGCGACGGCGATTGCGGCGTTGCGAACCGTTTCGGCCGCGATTGTCGGCGAGACGGAGTTGTAGTCCAGCAGCCGAACCGGGCCGAACCGCTCAGTCATCCCGCTTAACAGCCGTTCGCGGTCGCTTTGCTGGACGAGAGCGCCGGCCTCATCGCGCACTTCGTCCCGCAAGGTTCGCGTCCGGATGAGATACTGGTCGCCGCCGCTGCGCTGGATGATCGCTTCGGGAAATCCTTGCTGCGCCATGAAGGCGCGGAGTTCATCTTGAGGAACAGATTGGGAGAACTGCACCGTGAAGGTGGTTCCCGAGGTGAACTCAATGCCGGGAACGAGCGCCGGGGGAATGAGGAGCGAGATCGCGCCGGGGATGATGAACAGCAGCGACAGCAGGTAATACCAGTTCCGCTTGGAGACAAAGTCAAGCACGCGCCATCCCTCCGACTGAGCGGAGTCTACTCGACCAGCGTCGTCCCGCACCAACCGGCGCGCGGCGACGAGCGGGCGGTCCCGCTTCACCGTCGCTCGTCGTCGGCACTCCGGCAGAGAGAGCGGGGGACAGGGACGGCGCGCGGTTGCGGAGCTCCCAGTGTGCTCCAAAAACGTTGCCGTTCTTCATCCGGTGATGAATAATGCACCAAGTGTTGAGCAAGCTCTTGCGGGAAGGGGAACAGCAGATGCGCAGACCGATTGTTCGGGCACTCCTCGGCGTAGCGGTGCTCACAGCGGCTTGCGCGCCGGCGCAGCAGCCATCGCCGGGCGCGCCGGGCCAGCCACAGGAGCGGATGGCAGCTCAGCAGGTGCTTCGCTTCGGCCGGCCGGGGTTCCCGACGAGTGCCAGCCCGGAAAGCTCCTCCGCCAACAACCAGATCTTCAGCAATCAGTTCGATACGCTCACCACCCTCGGCAAAGGGTTCCAACTGCAGCCCGCGGTTGCTGAGCGGTGGGAGTTCCTGCCGAACGATCAAGGGTGGCGGTTCTTCCTCCGCAAAGACATGACCTTTTCGAATGGGGACAAGCTGACGTCAGCGGATGTCGATTTCACGGCGAAGCTCCTGCTGGAAGTGTCGCCGCCGCTGCCTCAGCGCGGCCTGCTGCCGAAGCTTGCCGGCAGCCGCATCGTTGATGAGTACACGATCGACCTGTTGACTGCCGGCCGCGACAGCTCGCTCCTCTACGGCACGCCGTATTTCTACGTCCTGCCGAAGCGCTACTACGAGAGCGTCGGGAGGAATGAGTTCGCCATCAAGCCGATCGGGTCCGGGCCGTATGAACTCGTCGAGTTCAGAAGCGCCGACATCTTCCGCTACCGGCTGCGGCCGAACTATACCCATCCGTATCGAAAACCGATCGCGACCGAAGTGATCTGGCGCGCCATCCCTGAGCCCACGGCGCTGATGAACGGCCTGCGGCTCGGCGAGATCGATATCGTCTGGACAGGCCCGTCGCCCGACCAGGCGGAAACCGCGAAGCGCGAAGGCAACCAAGTGATCGTCGCCGACTTGGCCAGTTCGCTGATCGCGATCGACAAGGCCGCCAATGAACGGGTGAATTCCCCGCTGCTCGATCGGCGCGTCCGTCTTGCGCTCAATTACGCTATCGACCGCGAGGCGCTGGCGAAGAACCTCTACAAGGGCTATGCCCAGCCCCTCAACCAGATCGCGATCCCCGGCACGCCCGCCTTCAACAAGGACATCCCGCCTTTCCGCTATGACCCGGCAGAGGCGAGGCGGCTGCTGGCCGAGGCTGGCTATCCGAACGGCTTCCGGATCCAAAACCCTATCGACTATACCGGCGCGGGGGTCGTCGACTCGCTCTTCCTCGCCGTCCAAGACTACTGGCGCCAAATCGGGGTCGAAGTCGGTCTCCAGCGCCATGAATTGGGGATCTGGGTCGACAAATTCTACGCCCGCAACAACCAGGTGCGGAACGAACTGATCTCGTCGGGCGGGTCCGATGCCCTGGGCATCCTGCTCTTCTTCCGGCAGTTTGTCACCTGCAACAACCCGCCCGAGCGCATCATCTGGTGCGTCCCCGAGTTCGACCGGCTGATGGACCTCGCCTACGCCGAGCCGGACACTGCTAAGCGCGAGCAGCTGATCCGCGAGGCGGTCAAGGCGCACCAAGCGGAGATCACCTATATCTACATGCTGGCAACGCCGCAGTTCTTCATCGCGAGCCCGAAGGTGCGGGGCTTTGAGATTGACGCCGCCGTCTTCTGGAACAGCGACAAGGTGTACAAGATCGAGTAAGCGCCGCTGTGCGCCCCGAGAGAACACCGCGCCCCCGGCCTCGCCGGTCGGGGGCGTTTTCGCGGGAGAGCGGCGCGCCGGTGCGCGAACGTTACCGCGCGGGGCGCCGCGGCGGGAGCTTGGTATGGCCGCGCTTGGCCGGACGTCGTGGCCGCAGCGGAGGACGGCGGCTGGCGACCCCGCCGAGCGACGGATGGTCAGCGTCATACACGTAGCCGACCGATGGGAGGGCGGCGATCGCCGCGACGCTGGCGGCGGCGACCCGGCCGGTCCATAGCCCGCCAGCGCTGGAAGAAGGGGAGAGGCCGAACCTGGCGAGGACGGCCGTGTCATGGTCGGTCGGCGCGGCAAGGAGCTGGACGGCGACCGTCACCTCGCCCTCATGGCGATCGCGGAGCGCAGGATCCACCTTCCACGCGGCGCTCATCGTTCCTCCTCCTGCTGGCACAGCATCGCCGCCGCAGCGCGCTGCGCCAGCCCATCGACCGGGGCCCCGCGGCGAGGTCGCTTCCGACCGTCCGGCATCGCTCCTGAAGGATCACGGGTACAGCCCTCGAGCGGCATAGGTCTCGGCGACGCGGTGCACCGCCAGCATCGAGGCGGCGAGCCGAAGCGAGATCCGCTCGTGAGCGGCGAGAGCGACGACCGCGTCGAAGGCACGCGTCAACAGCCGCTCGAGGCGGCTGTTGACTTCGGCTTCCTCCCAGAAATATTCCTGCAGATCTTGCACCCACTCGAAGTAGCTGACAGTGACGCCGCCCGCATTGGCGAGGATGTCCGGAACAACGGTCACGCCGTTTGACTCGAGGATGGCGTCGGCGTCCGGGGTGGTGGGACCGTTGGCGCCTTCAACGATCAGCTTCGCGCGGACGTGCGGAGCGTTCGCAGCGGTGATCTGGTGCTGAACAGCCGCCGGCACGAGGATGTCGACGGGGAGCTCGAGCAGTTCGGCGTTGGTGATCCGTTCGCCGAAGCCGTCGACCGTGCCGGTGACTTGGTGGTAGCGGCGCAGCCGCTCGTAGTCGAGCCCTGCCGGGTCGTACGCTCCTCCATTCACATCTGAGACGGCGACCACCCTTGCGCCGAGCTGGCTCAGCAGCTTGACAACGCCCCCGCCGACATTGCCGAAGCCTTGAACCGCGACCGTAGCGCCCGCGAGGTCGAAGTTCAGGTGGCGCGCCGCCGCTGCGGCGATGATGACGATCCCGCGCGCGGTCGCCTCGGCGCGTCCTTCTGAGCCGCCGATGGCGACCGGTTTTCCGGTCACCACCGCAGGGACCGCGTAGCCGATGTGCTGGCTGATTGTGTCCATGATCCAGCCCATCTCGCGCGGGCCGGTTCCAAGGTCGGGGGCGGGGATATCTTTGTCTGCCCCGATAATGATCGAAATCTCGGTGGCGTAGCGGCGAGTGAGCCGCTCGAGCTCGCCGGGCGACAGCACCCTCGGGTCGCAGACGACGCCGCCCTTCGCGCCGCCGAAGGGAAGCCCAATCAGCGCCGTCTTCCAGGTCATCCACATCGCGAGCGCCCGGACTTCGTTGAGGTCGACCGTCGGGGCATAACGGATGCCGCCTTTGGCGGGACCCCGAGCAACGCTATGCTGAACGCGATACCCCGTGAAGACGCGCACTTTGCCGTTGTCCATCTTGACCGGGAAGTTGACGATCAGTTCGCGCTTCGGCGCCCGGAGGACGACGCGCAGGGTATCGTCGAGATTGAGCCGGTCGGCCGCGGCATCAAACTGAGCGAGTGCCATCTCCCAGAGATTGGGCCCAGGAGCATTCGCCGCCGGCGCGACAGACACCATCTCGACCTCCTTCTCGGGCCGCCGATTCTATCAGCCGTGAAGAGACAATGAGGGGGCGGCCCGATCTCCTTGAAGCCGTCTCCAGACGCTCCTACTGTAGAGCGTCGGCGGCCGGGTGCTGGCTCTGCATTCGGCTGGACCACCGTTGCGGATGGAGAGGACGATGGCGGTCCTTACCCGAGACACGACTGCGGTCCAGGCGCCGGAGTTTGCTGCGGTTGGCGCGATCCTCCCAGACGGCGTGGCGGTCCGTCAGGTCGCTGGCCGCCGAGCATCGGACGGCAAGCGCGTCATCGAGACGATCTATGTCCTGCTCGGGGGACCGAAGCATGCTGAGGCCGGGATCGCGATGGAGCCGATCCTCGAGGAGTTCGCGGCAGCGTACCGAACGGTCAGCGCGCGCCTCGTGGACGGAATCCAAAGCGCGAGCCGGCGCATCGCGAGCGAGAACCAGCGCAGTCTTGCCCGCGAGCGCTTTCGGCTCGATTTAGCGCTCGTTGTGATCCGGGGGGCGGAAGCGCTGTTCTCCCTCGCTGGTGCCGCCCATGCCTACGTCGTGCGCGGGGGACAGCTGTTTGAGGTCGGCGCTGGCGATGCCGGTCCGGCGCTTGGCGAAGAGGACCCACCGATCCCGATTGTCATTCGGGCGCGTCTCGAGCAGGATGACATCATTCTTCTCGCCAGCGGCGAGATCATCGCGTATGCCGATGCCGACCGGATCGCGGCGTGGTTCAGAGCGGGGGTTCGGAAGGGCGCGCGGTGGCTCGATGCCGCCATCGGCAATCAGATCGGAGTTGCGGTCTTTGAGCCGGGCGGCGCGCCGGAGGAACAGCGCGGGCGGATCTCCTCCTCCCCTGTTGCCGAGACACTGCGCGCGCTGCCGATCGAGGGCGTAGTCGCGGGGGCGGGCGGCGCGGCGGCCGCTCTTGTCCGCGGCGTCGCGCCGGCAGTGCGGCTGTTCGTCCCCGCGGGCGATGAACCGCGTCGTGCCGTCGGCGCGGAGCGAGACGAAGCGTCTCCTTCCGCGCCGGGAGAACCGCGCCCTCACCCGCAGCGGCGCGCTGCGGGCGGCTGGCGGCGTTTTCTCGCTGGCGCTCTTGCCGCGGTCATCGTAGTCGCTGCTCTGGGGCTGACGCTGCCGACGATGGTCACGAAAGATCGCGGCGAAGCAGCCTATGTCAACGCGATGACCGAAGCAGAGCGCTCCTACCGGGCCGCGCTGACATCGACTGACCAAGGGTTTGCGCGAACTCGTCTTCGCGAGGCGGAATTTGCAGTAGGGCGGGCGCTCGATGCGCGCAGAGACGACCCCGCCGCCCTCAAGCTCCAGGAGGCGGTCAAAGCGGAGATCCAGAAGCTCGACCGGGTCGTGCGCGTGGGGGGGGTGCAGCAGGTCATCGACCTTGCTGCCGCGGGAGCGCGCGATCCCAGCGGCCTCGTTGTGGAAGGAGGAACGACCGCCTACGTGCTGGACCCTAGTCCGTGGGGGGTCCGGAAGATCGCGCTGGAGCCGAACAAGCCGAAGGAGCCTCAGATCGTCGCCGTCCGAGGCACGCAGACCGACGGCGTCGCCGTCGGCGACCCGATGGCGATCGCGTGGCTTTACCCGGTGGATGCTCGCTCTCGCGTCGGGGTGATCGTGCTCGACCGCGACCGCCGTTTGTTCTACCAGCCGGCGAACCGGCCGCTTGTCGAGCTTGCGGTCCGAGGCGCCAGCGCATGGCAAAGCGTCCAAGCGATCCGCGGCTATGTCGGCAATCTGTATATCCTCGACCCGAAAGCGAACCAGGTGTGGCGCTACCTGCCGAACTGGAGCGGATACGACACTGAAATGCGGGGCATTCTCGAGGGCGCCCAGATCGCCGATGCCCGCGACTTCTCGATCGACGGCAACATCTATGTGCTGACCGAGAGCGGTAAGGTGTGGAAATTTGTCGACGGCATCGGCACCGAATTTGATCTCCGCTCGCTCGATAAACCGCTCAACAAGCCGACGGCGATCGTGACCGGAGCGACTGCCCGGGGCGTCTACGTCGCCGATCCCGCCAATCACCGCATCGTCGTGTTCGACAAAGAAGGCCGCCTGCAGCGCCAGCTCGTCTCCGAAACCTTCAGCGGCATGACTGCGCTCGCGGTCGATGAGGCGCTCGGCAAGTTCTGGTTCATCGCGGGGAAAAAGCTGTTCTGGGCGCCGTTGCCGAAATAGGGCGCTTGTCCCCCCTGCCGGGCGCCCCGGCCGGCTTGGCGCTCGCCGCGTTCGCGCCCGCTGGGGAGGCGGCGGTCCCGCTCGAGGAGGATCCGCTCGGCAGGGGAGGTCGGCGCAATGTTCTCGTGAGCGGCGAGTGCGCGTCTGAGAGGCGACTTGTCGTCATCACCGCGCCGATGGCGCAGGCGCGCCCATCGCTTCCCAGAACAGTTCGGCGATGCGGCGGTGGCCTGCATCGCTGGGATGAAAGCCGTCGGCGGAGACATAGTCGGGGGAGAAGGCGAGGTCGCGCCACGCCCGGGCGAGGTCGACCACGACCGCGCCGTTCGCGGCTGCCACCCGAGCGATGACGCCATTCCATTCCTCGACGCGCCTCGCCAGCTGCTGCTGGTCGCGTCCCGCGAGCGCGGGAAGCGCACCGAGATGCGGGATGGTCGCGATGAAGACCTGCGCGCGGGTTCCCTCGCTTAAAGAGCGGAGCAGGAAATCGAGGTCTCGCTCATAGGCGGAGAGCGGCGTGCCGGCGAGGAAATCGTTGACGGCGAGCCAAATAAGGACATAATCGGGAGAGGCGGCAAGGGCGACAGGAAGCTGGGAGACGATCGCGTCAGCAATCCGAGCGCCAGGCTGCCCCAGATTGCGCAGTTGCGTGCCGGCGGGCATCTGCTGGTGCACTTGCGGCACCCAGCCCGTCCGCGCTGGGTCGGAGGCGCCGATGCCAACGGCGTCCGAGGCGCCGATCGCGACGAGGACGAGGGGGCGAGGCGCAGCGGGAGGGACATCCTGCCTGCCGCAGCTGGCGAGGGCGGTCACGGTAGCGAGGAGAAAGAGGGACCAACGCGCGCCGATCATGGAAGGACCACGGCGTCCGCTCTAGGCGGGGAGCTCGACCGGGCTTGGCTGCTTAGCCGGTCAGGACACTCAATGACGTGCGCTGTCCTAGCCGCAGATGCGCGATCATCTCGTCCCGCACCTGCTCGGGCGTTCCTTCGCGCAGCACGTCGATCAGGCGCTGGTGCGCGTTGAGAAATTCATCCCAGCCGTTGATGCCCGCGCGGCGGGCCACGCGGTAGGTGAACCCAAGCTCCATGAAGGGGCCGAGCATCTGAACCAGCCGAGGATTGTCGCCGGCGTTGTAGATCAGTTGATGGAAGCGAACGTGCTGGCTGACGATGCGCACCGGCTCATTGGTCTTGACCGACTCGCGCATCGCTTCCAGCGCCTCCTCAAGCTGGGTAAAGCCGGTCTTGCGGAGATTGTCGATCGCTTTCACCGCTGCCGGCACCTCGAGAAATTCGCGAATCTCGTAGATTTGCCGGATGTCGCTCTCGGTGAAAGAGGCGACGCGAAAGCCGCGGTGAGCGAGCGATTCGACGAAGCCGTCGCGTTCGAGCTTATGAAGCGCCTCCCGAAGCGGGATACGGCTGACGCCGAGCTCGCTGGCGAGCCGCTCTTCGACGATTTTCATCCCAGGCGGAAGACGCTCCTCGATGATGGCGTTGCGCAGGGTGGTGTAGATCTCCTCGCTCAGGAGTCGAGGACGAACAGCTAAGCCAGTCAGTCCAGTCAGGAGCCGCCTCCTTATGGTCACAAGTATTCGGGTTACCATTCCACTGTATACTTTTGGCAACTGTCAGTCAAGGGGCTGCCATCGTTCTCACGTGCATTCTGGATTTCCTCTTCCCGCGCCGCTGCCTCGGCTGCGGCGTCGAAGGACGGTATCTCTGCCGCCGCTGCCACCCGATGGCCGTTCCTCGCTGTCCTCGCTGCGGCGCGACGGCTGGCTGCAGCTGCTGGGTGGGCTCGCCGCTTGACGCGGTTGCGTCGCTCGGCGCCTATCATGGTCTGCTTGCGCTGGCGATCCGGACGATGAAATATCGCGGCGTCGCCGACATTGCCCGCGAGCTTGGAGAGGCGCTCGGTTCTGCCGTCGCAGCGGGGGAGGTGCTGGTGCCGGTGCCGCTGCACCCGCAGCGTGAGCGCGAACGGGGCTATAACCCTGCCGCTCTGCTCGCGCGCGCGGCGGCGCATCGCCGGGGGAAGGTCGCCCGGTGCCTGAAGCGGGTGCGGGCTACCCCGACCCAAGTTGGGCTCGATGCTGCGGCGCGCCGGCGCAATGTTGCCGGCGCCTTTGCCCTTGCCGGCTCGCTGCCGCCCGCCCTCGTTTTGATCGACGACGTGATAACGACCGGGGCCACCCTTGAAGAGTGTGCGCGGGCGGCGCGCGCGGCTGGCGTTCGCGCTGTGCGCGCCCTCGTCGTTGCCCACGCCCAGCTTGACAAAGACCGTTGACGACAGGCCGGCACAGCCAGCTGGGCGGAGCGTGCGGGCGACGGGAAGGCGCGCCGCGAACCGGATGGACTGCAAGCGGGAGCGGCGTGCGAGGGCGGGAAAGCGGCGCTCGCTAGATCGCTTGAACGAGCGAGGAATACATGCTGCCGATCCGCGGGCCGACCAGAACGAGCACCGCGATCACTACGACGGCAACGAGGAAGATGATGAGGGCATATTCGATCATCCCTTGCCCTGACTGGCCGTCATCGTGCATCTCGAGCTCCTCCTCGCGGGACGCTAATCGACCTTGATCCACCCGCGGCGCAGCGCAAAGACGACCGCCGCAGTCCGGTCATTGACGGCGAGCTTACGCAAGATCGACGTGATGTGGTTCTTCACGGTCTGATCGCTGATTTTGAGCGCGCGGGCGATCTCCTTGTTCGAGTTACCGCGCGCAATATAGTCGAGGATCTCGATCTCGCGATTGGAGAGCGGCGCAAAGAGCGGCTCGATCTCCTTCTCTACCATGTTCAATTCGCGGAACTCGCGCAGGACGCGCGAGGCGACTTGGGGACGAGTGAGCACGGTCTCGTTGATGAGGTATTCGCCGCTGGCGACCCGGCGGATGCCCGCGATCAGTTCCTCAGCGGAGGTCTCCTTGCCGAAGAAGGCGGAAGCGCCGGCGCGGATCGCTTGGAAGAGCATCTCTTCGTCGTCGCCGGCGCCAGAGAGCAGAACAAAGGCGGTGCTGCGCGCCGCCATCCGCATCTTCCGCGTCAGCTCGAGCCCGTCGATCCCCGGTAACCGCACATCGGCGATCACCACGTCTGGCTGCAGCCAGTCGACGAGTTCAAGCGCTTGGGGTCCTTCGCCGCATTCGCCCACGATCTCGAAGTCGGGCTCGTCGGAGAGGATGGTCCGCAGCCCCTGGCGGAAGATCGCTTGCGGGTCGACCAACAGTACCCGAATCTTCTCCACGCACCCCTCCGGTCGCCGGACCCTGCTCGCTGCGCGAGCCCCGGCGTCCCTACTCGCATTCTACCACAGCGGCGGTCTGGTCGCCTGCTCCTCTCTCCGGTCAGTTAGCGGGGGCGATCTCCGCAGGATCGACCAGCGTCGCGGCGCGCACCGCACTGTCGCGCAGCCGCCGCGCGAAGGCGTTGCCATAAAAGAGGAGATAGTCCTCCAGGCGGCTTGACCAGTAGGCGCCGTCATGCCCGCCCGGCTGCGGCCGCCACTGATGCGCGATCCCTCGCTCAAGCAACGTCTGATGCAGCTGCTCCGCTCGCGCTCGCCAGGGGTCGCTATCGCCCGTGTCGATCCAGATATCAAGGTCGAGGCGCGCAACCTGCTTGGCGAGGGACATCGGGTCGCGGCGCTCGAAATCAGGGCCCCGGCCGAAGAAGGGGAATGCTTCACGCTCTGTGCGCAAGCCGGGACTGTGGGCGCCGACGGTTGCGAAGAGATGGGGATTGTTCCACGCTAACTGCAGCGCCCCGTGTCCGCCGGCCGAGATCCCGCCGATCGCGCGAAGCTCGCGGCTGCCCGCGATCGGTTCACTCGCTTCCACCAGGGGGATAAACTCAGTGATGAGGTAGTCGCGCCAGCGTGGGCCATCGGGGCGGTGGTTCATCCAGTACCCATCTTCGCCGCTTGGCATCACGATCACCATCGGCGGGATGACCCGCTGCGCGATCAGCCGGTCCGCTTCTTGGACGATCCCAATCGCGGGCCACTGCGAACAGTCGGCGCCGAGGCCATGCAGCAGGTAGAGCACGGGATAGCGCTGGTCGCCGCGCTCAGCCCCAGCTGGCCGGTAGACGAGATACGGCAACTCGCGGCTGAGGATACGGCTCGCAATCGTGCGCTGGACGACGGTCCCTTGAGACGCGGTCGGGGATGAGGCCGCGCTGGACTCGCTTCGGGAGAGCGCAGGTGGCTGCGAGAAAGTGGCGCCGCCGACCCCGGCAAGGGGGCGTACGCTGAAGAGCACGCCTAGACCGCTGCTGCACCCGCCAACCAGCAGCGCTGCAAGGAGGAGCCGCTTCATGGGAGCAGAGCCTTGCCTCGACCGGTGATTTCGTGGAGGCGCCCCGCGGACCGCTCTCCGGTCACGCACATTTCATACTATAGTGTGTCAGCCCTGCCAAAAGCGAGCGGCGGCTAAGGGTAAGAGGCGCTCACGCCGGTCCCAGCTGGCGCTGGACAGCGCAGCGGGTTTCGATACGATTCGCTCGGGAGTGCGCACGATGACCATGAGCGTTCAGGAGGCAATCCGCGCTCGGCGAACGATCAAAGAGTACCGGCCGGACCCGGTGCCCCGGCAGCTTATCGAGACCGTGCTCCAGGCGGCCGCTTGGGCGCCGAATCACCACCTCACGCAGCCGTGGCGCTTCATTGTGCTCGAAGGCGCTGCCCGCATTCCGCTCGCAGAATTGCGCCGCGCTCTTAAGCGCCGCGAACTGCGCGAAAAAGGGGCGCCGCCCGACCAAGTCGAAGCCGAGGCCGCGGAATCTGGCGCGAAGCTGCTGCGGGCGCCCGTGCTGATCGTGGTTGCCTGCCAGCAAATCGGCGACACGGTCCGCCGCGAGGAGGACTACTCGGCAACAGCCGCCGCTATTCAGAATATGCTGCTCGCCGCAACCGAGCTGGGGCTCGGCACATTCTGGACTAGCGGCCCGCTCGCTCTCGCCCCCGAGACCAACGCCCTGTTCGACCTCGACCCGAGCGACCGGATTGTCGGGATCATCCATCTCGGCTTTCCAGCCGAAACGCCGGCGCCCACCCATCGCCCTCCTCCCCCAACCCGCTGGATTGCTCCCCACGAGGTGCCGAAGCTCGTCGGACGGATCGAACGGCTCGTCAATGGCGGAGTGGGGTAGCCAGTCGCCTCCTCCGCTGCGGCAGGACCGACAGCGTCCTGAAGCGATTGCGTGCTGGTGCCATCTTCGCTACGATTGACTAGAACGAACGTTCCGAGCGATGCTCCAGTCAGGGTGAGGCGATGACGGAGCAGCGGATCGTCGGGGTCGACCCCGGGCTCGGCACGACCGGCTACGGGGTGATCGCTGTCCGCGGCGCAACCATCGAACTGGTTGAGGGGGGGACGATCCGCCCAGCCAACCGGCGCGCGCCGATTGAACAGCGGCTTGCGACGATCTTCGGCGATATCAGCGCGCTGCTGCGCGAGATGCAGCCGGTGGTCGTCGCGATCGAGGACGTATATACGCGGTATGAGCGGCCGCGGACGGCGATCCTGATGGGGCATGCGCGTGGCGTTATCGCCCTCGCTGCTGGTCTTGCCAATATTCCCGTCGAGGCCTACACCGCCTCGCAGGTGAAGCGGGCGCTCACTGGCGAGGGGCGCGCGAGCAAGGGCCAAGTTCAGCGGGCCGTGGCCGAGGTGCTGGGGCTCCCCCGCGTTCCTGAGCCTCCTGATGTCGCTGATGCGCTTGCTCTCGCGCTCACGTGCGCGAACGCGAGGCGAGGATGATTGCGTACTTGGAAGGGTTGCTCGTCGAGGTCCATTCAGACCGGATCATTGTCGATGTCGGCGGAGTCGGCTACGAGGTCATCGTGCCGTACTTCGTCAAGCGCAGCTTCGACCAGAAATTGGCGCAGTCGAACGGCGCGCCGCCAAAGGTGAAAGTGGTTACGCTCTACCGGGTCTCCCCCCAAAATCCGAAGCCGGAGCTGATCGGATTTGAAACGGTCGACGAGCGCATTTTCTTCGAGAAGCTGCTGACCGTCTCGGGGATCGGCGCGGCAAAAGCGGCCAAGGCGCTGGTGTATTCTGTCTCGACCATTGCGCGCTTCATCGAAGAGAACGATGTCGAGCAATTAGCGCGGCTGCCCGGCTTTGGGCGGCGCACGGCGGAGAAGGTGATCGCCGAGCTGCGGGGGAAAGTGTTGAAGGAGGCGCTGCTCGCGGACGAGCGCTTTGCGGACCTCCCCTCGCTTGACCAAGAGATCGACAAAGAAGCGCTCGAAGTGCTGCGCCGTCTTGGCTTCACGCAGGTCGAGGCAAAAGCAGCGATCCAAGCGGCGCGCAAGCGGAGCGGGCCGATTGAATCGGCCGAAGAGCTCGTCCAAGCAGCGCTGCGGGCGCAGGCACAGGGCTAGCGGAAAGGAGGGGGCGATGGCACGGGAGAAGGTCGTCAAACGAGGAACGCCTCCTAACGAGGACGCGCCGACACCGCTTTCTCTCGCCGAGGAACCGGCAATCAAGTCGCTCCGGCCGCGGCGGCTGGCCGAATATATCGGCCAAACGCACGTCGTCGCCAACTTGCGCGTTGCGCTGCAGGCGGCCAAGCAGCGCGGGGAGCCACTCGACCATGTGCTCCTTCACGGTCCGCCGGGGCTCGGCAAAACAACGCTCTCGCACATCATCGCTGCCGAGATGGAGACGACGATGATCGCCACCTCGGGGCCGATGTTGGAAAAACCGAAGGATCTACTGGGCATTCTGACCAATCTCGAAACAGGCCAAGTGCTCTTTATCGACGAGATCCATCGGATTCCTCATGTCGTGGAGGAGTTTCTCTACGCGGCGATGGAGGATTTTCAGGTCGATTTCGTCCTCGACCGAGGGGCGTTTGCGCGGACGATCAAGATCCCCATCAAGCCTTTCACCCTGGTTGGCGCGACAACGCGAGCTGGGCTGCTGACAGCGCCGCTTCGCGACCGCTTCGGCATCTTTCTGCACCTCGATTTCTATACTCCTGAGGAACTGGCGGAGGTGGTTTCCCGCTCGGCGGATATCCTCGGGATCCCGATCGAGCCGGAGGGCGCGGCCGAGATCGCGCGCCGGTCCCGCGGGACCCCGCGCATCGCGAACCGGCTGCTCCGGCGCGTGCGCGACTACGCGCAGGTCCATGGGGAAGGGGTGATCACGCGCGAGATCGCGCAGCTCGCTCTTGAACGGGAGGGGATCGACGAGCGCGGTCTCGATGCGCTCGACCGCCGCTACCTCTGGACGATCAGCGAACTGTACGCCGGGGGGCCGGTTGGCATCGAGGCGCTCGCCGCAACGCTGAACGAGGAGCCTGACACCCTGGAGGAGGTAGTCGAGCCCTACCTGCTGAAGCAGGGCTATGTCATTCGCACCGCTTCCGGCCGAAAGACACCGTCTTCCCGTCCCGACCAGCCCCCTCTTTTCTCGCTCGACTAGCGCCTCGCTCGCCGTAAGCGGAGGGCAGGACGCCTTCTCGTTGGCGTGGCCCCTCGCGCACGCCCTTGGTCTGAGGGAGCGTCAGCAGGGCAGCGGTCTCTTCCCGCGATGGCGGGGCGCTGCCCCACGCTTCCTCATGGGCGCGCCTCTCGCCCGGCGGGAAGCTGCTCGAGCGGGCGTCTCCCGAACGCGATCGCTGCGCAGCTCGAGCGAACGCCCGAACCCGAGCCGGCAGCCGACCCCTAGCCTGCGAGATGGCCGCCGGCAGCAGCGGACCCCGCAGAGCGCGCAGCCGCGCCACTCATTTGCTATAGTCAGCACTGACATATTTGGGGAGGACAGCCGCCATGATGGCTCCACACAAGACGTGGGACAAGGCGCATCTCGACAGAATCCAGGCGATCCTCGATCGAACGGCCAAGAACGCTCGCCCGGAGGCGGCACGGATCTTCGCGCGTGACGACTGGAGGTTCAACGCCGAGCAGTTTATGGAGTTCTGGCAGAACACCCACTGGTGCACGGTTGCCTCAGTGGGGCCGAATGGCCAGCCCCACCTGGCGGTTATCCATTCCTACTTTCAGCCGGATGGGCGGCTGACAATGCGGATGTTCACCAACTCCCTGCGCGCGAAGGATTTGCAGACCAACAACCGGGTTGCTCTCAACAAGAACGCTGACGGCGCGGTAGCGACGGTCTACGGCCGGGCACGCATTGTGCCCGGAAGCGAAGCCGTTCGGCAGGGGGCGGAGAGCGTTGAGGTCGAGATCGACATCACGAGCATTTATGCCATGAAACCGAAGCGAGACTAGCGAGGGAGCAATGACTGCGGAGACCATTGCTCGCGACCCGGCGTTTGTCCAGCGCATTCAGGAATTGCTCGACCGGTCGGCGGCAACGGCCACCCCCGAAGTGGGACGCACGTTTGCCCGTCCGGACTGGCGGCTTGATGCGCAGACGTTCCTTGACCTCTGGCATCAGCAGCGCGCCTGCACGGTCGCGTCGGTTGGTCCGAAAGGCCAGCCGCATCTAGCGATGGTGCATGCCGACTTTCAGCCCGACGGGCGGCTGACGATGCGCATGTTCACCAACTCGGTGCGTGCCAAGGATCTCCGGACGAATAACCGGGTCGCCCTGCAGAAACATCTTGACGGCGCGGTAATGACGATCTACGGCCGCGCCCGCCCCGTGCCTGGGACGGAGGCGAGCCGAAACGGGATTGAGAGCATCGAAGTCGAGATCGAGCCGACGCGGATCTATGCCATGAAACCGCAGGGCGGGCGATAGCAGCGTCGGCGGCCGTTCCCGCTTGCGCGGCGGAGCGAGAGGTTTCGCCCAACGGTTGTGCGGCGCCGTCCGGACCAGGGAGCAGACGTTCCGCGGAATGGCGGCCGCCGCGCCTCGGGGGCCGACGTCGAGGGAGTGAGCAGCTAGGTCCTTCCTCCGCGCGCGGGTCGGCGTCGGCGGCCGACCGCTCCCTGCGCGGCGCCAATCCGAACGGCTGCCCCAGCGCTTCAGCCTGAAGGGCGACTTCGCCCCAGACCTCGGAGCCGGGCGTCGCAGCCGCTGTTCGACAGCCACGCGGGGCGTCCCGGTCTGCGGCGAGCGCCGTGTCAGCAGCTGAACGCGGGCGGACCAGACGGTTGACGCTCGTCTCGATAGCCTCTTCTGCCCTGACCGGCCGGCGCCATGCAAGCGTCCGCGCCCGGTTGCCGCACTGCCGCCTGCCATTCCCTAGCGGCGAGGCGGGGCAGCGCTGGGGGCGCTACACCCCGATCACGTCGACGAGCTCTTTCACCGCGTTGGCCGAACGCTTGAGGGCGGCGTCTTCCTCCGGCGTCAGGGTCAGCTGGATGATTTCCTCGACGCCGTTTCTGCCGAGCTTGACCGGAACGCCGACGCAGAGGCCGGAGATCCCATACTCGCCCTGCAGCATGACACAGCACGGCAGGATCTTCTTCTTGTCGAGGACCACCGCGTCGACCATCTCGACCGTTGCCGCTGAGGGCGCGTAGTACGCTGACCCCGTCTTGAGATAGCGGACAATCTCCGCTCCGCCGTCCGCTGTCCGCTGCTCGATCTCGCGCAGGCGCGCTGGCGGGATCAGTTCGGTCACGGGAATGCCTGCGACGGTCGTGTAGCGCGAGAGCGGCACCATGGTGTCGCCGTGGCCGCCAAGCACAGTCGCGTGGACATTTTCGACCGAGACGTTCAGCTCTTGGGCGATGAACGTGCAGAACCGCGCGGAGTCGAGCACTCCCGCCTGGCCAAAGACCCGATTGCGCGGAAAGCCGCTGCGCTTGAGCGCAAGCTGCGTCATGGCGTCGAGCGGGTTGGAGACCACGATGAGGATCGCGTTCGGCGAATACCGCACGACCTGATCGGTGACGCTCGCAACGATGTCGGCGTTGGTGCGGAGGAGGTCGTCGCGGCTCATCCCGGGCTTGCGCGCAACGCCGGACGTAATGATCACAATGTCGCTATTGGCGGTCGGCGCGTAGTCGTTTGTTCCGATGAGCGCGGTGTGGTAGCCGTAAATCGGACCGGATTGCAGGATATCGAGCGCCTTGCCTTGCGGCAGCCCCTCGACGATATCGACAAGGACGACATCGGCGTAGTCACGTTCAGCGAGACGCTGAGCTGTCGTTCCTCCAACATTGCCGGCGCCCACAACGGTGATCTTGGTCCGTTTCATTCTGTCCTCCTGAGCCCATCTGCTGAGTGGGGCGCGTGATAGCCAAGGTCGCGCAGCAGTTCACGGGCGACGACGACGTCGTCGAAGGGGATGCGACGCCCGTTCCATTCAAGCACCGTTTCGTGGCCGCGGCCTGCCACAAGCACGGTATCGTGCGGCGCTGCCTGCGCAAAAGCGCGGCGCATCGCTTCGCGCCGGTCGAGGCAGCGCATCACAGCCGGCTGGCGGCCGCTTTGCGCGATCCCCGCTTCGATCGCGTCCGCGATCTGAGCGGGGTCTTCGGAATAGGGGTCATCCATGGTGACGATGATGACATCGGCAAAGGCTGCGGCGATCTCTCCCATTCGCGGACGGTTGGCAGGGTCGCGCTCGCCGGCGTGACCGAACACCGCGATCAGCCGGCCGGGGGTCAGCGGGCGGAGCGTCGCGAGCACCGCCCCGAGCGCGAGCGGCGTGTGAGCAAAGTCGACCACAACCCGAAACGGCTGCCCCGCGTCGACCACTTCCAGCCGGCCTTTGATCGGCGGCATGGCTTCGGCGGCGCGAGCGACCGCCTCAAGCGGGATGCCTTCGGCGAGGGCGACGGCGGCCGCTGCCAGCCAGTTCTGAACGTTGAACTGCCCGATCAGCCGGGTGCGGATGGGAATGCGGCCGAACGGCGAGACGAGCTGGAAGGTGGTGCCTGCGGCGCTTGTCGCGATTGCTTCGGCGCGGACATCGCCCTGCGCAAGCCCGAACCGCAGCTGGCGGGCGTGAGCGGGGACGGTCAAGCGATCGCTCAACGGGTTCTCGGCGTTGCGGACGGCGATCCCGCCCTCCTCGAGCAGCGCGAAGAGGCGCGCTTTGGCGGCAATATAGGCCTCCAAGGTGCCGTGATAGTTCAGATGCTCGGCGTCGAGGACTGTGCAGAGTGCCGAGGAGAAGCGAACGCCGTCCAGCCGGCGCTGGTCGAGGGCGTGCGAACTCGCTTCGATCACGGCGCGCCGGCAGCCGGCGTCGACCATTTCGGCGAGAAGGGCTTGGATCGTCACGGCATCGGGGGTGGTCAGAGCGGTCGCATTGACGCGGTCGTCGCCAGCAACGATCCGGATCGTCGTCACGAGCCCGCTCCGTTCACCGGCCGCCTCGTAGATAGCCCAGAGCAGGTGGCTGGTGGTGGTCTTGCCGTCGGTCCCCGTGACGCCGCTGACGCGCAGCTGTCGCGCGGGGTGGCCGTAGAAGGCGGCGGCGATCTGGGCAAGCGCCTCGCGGGCGTTTGGGACGACGATCGCGGGAACAGCGGGCGGCTCCGGAAGCGCTTGGACGACGACCGCGACGGCACCAGCAGCGATCGCCTGCGGGATGAAACGCGCGCCGTCTGTGGTCGTCCCGGGCACGGCAACGAACAGGTCGCCTGGCCGAACGAGGCGGCTGTCAAACTGGATGCCGGTGACGAGCGGGTCGCCGCCGGTCAGCCGCGCGCCGGGGACGGCGGCAGCTAAGCGCGCGAGCCGTGCCGAACGCGGTGCAGTCACGCCGGCGCGCCCCAGGCGCGCATCGATCGCGGAGCGAGTGCCTCGCCGAGCGCGAAGAGGGCGGTGACAAGCAGAGGATACCGCGTGGACCAGCAGGCGGCGTGACCATCGCGTTCATGCAGCCCCAAGCGCTCCTGGGCATAGCGCCAGAGACCGGCGGCGGCCTCTTCGTCGCCCGCCTCGCGCGCCGCCACGAAGGCGAAGGCGCTATTGAGAGCTTCGTCGGCAATCTCTAGGAGCGCATTCGGCCAGCGCGCCGGCACGCGCGCCAGTGCGCCGCGCCACACCAGTTCGCGTCGGAAGCGAGGGTAGAGGGAGTCGAACAGCTCCGGGTCGACGGGAGAAAGAAACGCCATGCTCCAGGCATCCATTACCCGGACGTTCAGCGGGATGACGAAGTCGCGCTCCGTCAAGTAGGCGACCTGAAAGATCCCGCCGCGGCGGCGCACCATCCGCTGACGCACCCACCGGTTCCACGCCGTTACCAGCGGCCGGTGGTCGGTGCCATGCGCGGCATCATAGAGCAGCAGGGCAAGCGCTGCGTGCGTGTTGCAGGCGACGTAAACATTGCCCGGCTCGCAGGTCACGCCGTGGCAGCGGTTGGCGGCCATTTGGCGCGCAATAGCCGCGACAACGCCGTCGTGCGTGTACTCGTGCCGGCTTGCTGCCGCGTCGTCGAGGAGGAAGGGTCGGTCGAACCGGCGGTCGCCCGTCAGCCGTTCATAGATGCCGATCAACTGAGCAAGGTGGCCGCTATATTGGATGTTATGCGGGAAGATCGGGTCGAGCGCCGCACCTCGGGCGAGCCAGTAGCGCCACACCTCCGGCTGGAGAAATCGATCGATGAGGGCTCCGAGCGCTGCTCCTACTTCGGCGGCAGGGGCTCCGAGTCGCTCGGCGAGTGCGGCAAGCGCGTAGCCGTGAAACGCGATCTGAAAGCGGAGCCCGAAGTTGCCCGCCTCGAAGCGCGGCTGCCGGTAGGCAGACCAGTCGTTGAGCGGCCGCTGCGCGGCGGTGAGCAGATAGCGGAACAGCGCCTCGGCGTACCCCGCATCGGCGGACCGCCGGGCGAGGGGCAGCGTGGCCAAGCTGTTCCTCCGTTCCGTCGATCGGCAGGAAGTATAGCCGACCCCGCCCAGCAGGCTGCGCGCGCGCTGCTGGCAAAGCAGTCCGAGCATGGCGACCAAGCGCGCAGCGCCGATCGCTTGCCCGCCCTCGCTCGCTGCGAAGGGGGGGCAAGCGATCGCGAGGGCGTCAGGAAGCGGGACGCGCCCTGTCCGCCGCTTGCTTCAGTCGGCGTTCTGCGCGCCGGTGCCGATGAGATCGCGCGTTCTGCGGCAGACAGCCGTACCAGCGCGAGCGACCCGGGTGGCGGCGTTGCCGACCCGACTGGCGCAGTGCCGACCAGGGAGCGGCCGACCGCTGCCGCCCGCTTAGCCGGCGACCCCCTGCTCCGAGAGGGCATCCGACGGGGCGTGCCGGCGCGCTGCGCAGCAGCGGGCGCTCGCCTGACGAGCACGGCCGGCAGCGGTCGGCTCGCTCCCCTCTCGGCGCGGACGGCAGCGGCGCGCTTCTCCTGCTCCGGCACGCGGCTGCTCGCCGCTTATGCGTACTTGCGCCCAGCCGCTCCCCTCACTCTATTGATCCGACCGCGCTTCGCCTCTTTCGAGGGACGGCGCCTGACAGCGGCTGAGCAGTCGGGGGAGGCCGCTCTCTCCGCCAAGGCGTGGCGTCGGGGCGCACGCGCTGGCCGTTCGAGGCGGCGGCACCGGACGGCGGGCAGCGCATGATCTGGCTTCCCCGGCCGCTGGTGCGGCTGGCGTTTGAGCTGCTCTACGGTCCGCTGGCGCCGTGCTACGACTGGGTGAGCCGAACGTTCTTTCTCGGGCAGTGGGCCCACTGGCAGCAGGCCGCCCTCGCCTTCGTTGAGGGGCGGGTCCTCGAGATCGGCTCGGGCACCGGGGCGCTCCAGCTCGTTGCGGTTGAGCAGGGGCGCGACTGGGTCGCTGTCGAGCGCTCGGCCCAGATGATCCGGCAAGCCCGCCGCCGCTTTCGGCGCGCAGGGGTGGCGGCAGGTCTCGTTCGGGGAGAGGCAGCGGCGCTCCCGATCCAGACGGCGCGCGTCGACGGCGTCGTGAGCACTTTCCCCACCGAGTACATTTTCGCTGAGGCAGTGCATCAGGAGATTGCGCGCGTGCTCCGGCCGGGAGGGGTGGCCGTCGTTGTGCTTGCTGGCGCGCTCCGGCCGACGGGACCGCTCGGCGCAGTGCTTGACCAGCTGCATCATCTTGTGGTGGGCGATGCGCCCGCGCTCGAGGGGTTTCCTAGGTCCACTGGACTGACGTGGACAGCTCGGTGGATCCCAAGTCCGCAAGGCAAGGCGCTTGTGCTCATCGGCAAGCGGATGCCCTGACCTCTTCAGAGGCGCTTCGTTCGGGCCGAAAAGGGAAGTGCGGACGCGCGCACGCGTCCACACCCGTGCTCGAAAGGCCGCCATGCGCCGCATTCCCGTCTCAATGCTGCGTCCAGGCGATCGGCTGGGGCAGGCGCTTCGCAATGATCGCGGCGACATCTTGGTCCAACCGGGAGTTCCCCTCACGCCGGAGATGATCACCTCAATCCGGCGGCGAGGGTTTTACGCCGTCTATGTCCGCGACGGCATCGCCGATGACGTCATTCCGGAGGACGTGATCTCCGACCGGGTGCGGGCAGTGACGGTCCGCCATATCAGCGAGCTGTTTTCTCTCTCGGCCCAAGAGAAGAGCAACAGCCGCTCACGAACATCGGGGATCGAACTGGCGCGGGCGCGCAAGACTCAGCGACTGCTTGAGGCGGTACGCCAAGACGTCGATCTCATCTTGAATGAAGTGCTCGACCACGACATCTTGACCGGCATTACGGCACTGAAAAGTTACGACGACTACACCTTCCACCATTCGGTCGATGTTGCCGTGATCGCAATCCTGCTCGGCCGGTCGCTGCGTCTTCGTCCGGATGAGCTGCGCCAGCTCGCGCTTGGGGCGCTGCTGCATGACATCGGCAAGATGTTCATCCCCGCGGAGATCTTGAACAAGCCGGGCCCGCTGACGAGCGAGGAAATGCGCACTATGCAGCAACATACCGAGCTCGGCTTCCGCTACCTTGCGGAGGGAAGCATCGGCGACTACGTCGCTAACCATGTCGCCTTCCAGCATCATGAGCGTCAGGATGGCGGCGGCTACCCGCGGGGATTGCACGGTGCCAATCGGCTGCGGCGTGACGAGCATGACCGCTTCGACCGCACGCGGATCCATCCGCTTGCCGAGATTGCGGCGGTCGCCGACGTCTACTCGGCTTTGTCTTCTGACCGCCCCTACCGGCCAGCGATGACGCCCGAAGCGATCCGGGCGACGATCCGCCAGATGGCGGGGCGTCATCTCAATGAGGAAGTTGTCACCTCATTCTTCGCCACGGTCCCACTCTTCCCGGTCGGTGCGCCGGTGCGCATTACCGGCGGCCGATATGATGGCTACACCGGCGTGGTCGTCGAAAATCGTCCGGGGCGGCTCGACCGTCCGGTGGTTCGGCTGACGCTTGACCCGCGCGGCCAGCTGCTGGAGCCGGAAGAGTTCGCCACGCACACCGACCCCGACTGCATGCTTACGACCCCGCCGCCGGCGCCGGCCCCGCCGCTCGCGGCCGCAGGATGAACACGGCGAGCGAGCGCGATTCGAGGGGGTAGACCCCCATCGAATGGAGGCCGCGCTCATCCGGCCGCGCTGTGTCCTCAAACAACTCCCAGACGCCGTTCGCCGGAGGCAGGACAAAACGCACCGGCTCAGGCGCTGCATTCATCAGGACGAGCAGGGTGTCGCCTGTGACTGGTCGGCCGTATTCGTCGATCTCATTGAGGGACTCTCCCGAGAGCAGCATGCCGAAGGTGTGGAGGTCGGCACGGAGCCAATCATCGCTCGTCATCTCCCGGCCATCAGGGCGGAGCCAAGTGATGTCCTTGGGGCCGCTGCCGTTGGGGGAGGTGCCGGCGAAGAACGTCTGGCGCCGCAAGACCGGCTGGCTCTGCCGGAAGCGGATCATCCGCTTCGTCCACTCGAGCAGGTTGTGCTGCCACGGCTTGAGATCCCAATTGACCCAGCTGATCGCGTTGTCTTGGCAGTAGGGGTTGTTATTGCCCTGCTGCGTGCGCCCGATCTCGTCGCCGGCGAGGATCATCGGAACCCCGCTCGAGAGGAGAAGAGTGGCGAGGAAGTTGCGTCGCTGGCGATCGCGCAGGGTTAAGATCGCGGGGTCATCGGTTGGGCCTTCGTGACCGCAATTCCAGCTCAGGTTGTGGTCGGTGCCGTCGCGGTTATTCTCGCCATTTGCTTCGTTGTGCTTCTGGTTGTAGGAGACAAGGTCGGTAAGCGTGAACCCGTCGTGGCAGGTGACAAAGTTGATCGAGGCCCAAGGGTGTCGTCCGTCAGCTTGATACAGGTCGCTCGATCCGGTGAGGCGGTAGCCCATCTCGGGCGCGAGGCCGGCATCTCCTTTCCACCACGCGCGCACGGCATCGCGGTAACGGCCGTTCCATTCTGTCCAGAGGATAGGGAAGCGGCCGACCTGATAGCCGTCCTCACCGATATCCCAGGGTTCGGCGATCAGCTTGACCCGCGAGATGATGGGGTCTTGATGAATGACGTCGAAGAAGGAGCCCAGCCGGTCGACGCGGTGCTCTTCGCGCGCGAGGGTCGTCGCCAGATCGAAGCGGAACCCGTCGACATGCATCTCCTGCACCCAGTAGCGGAGCGAGTCCATGATCAGCTGCAAGACCTGAGGGTGGGGGCTGTTGAGCGTATTGCCGACCCCCGTGTAATCAACGTAAAACCGCGGTCGAGCTGGAACGAGACGATAGTAGGTGGGGTTGTCGATCCCGCGGAAGGAGAGGGTAGGGCCGAGGTGGTTGCCTTCGGCCGTGTGATTGAAGACGACGTCGAGGATCACCTCGATGCCGGCAGCGTGGAGGGCCTTTACCATGGTCTTGAACTCGCGCACGACGTTGCCGTCGGCGCGGTTGACGGCGTAGCGCGCTTCCGGGGCGAAATAGTTGATCGTGTTGTAGCCCCAGTAATTGACGAGACCGCGGTCGCGCAGCCAGCGGTCGTCGGTGAAGGCGTGGACGGGCAGCAGTTCGACAGCTGTGATCCCGAGCTCTTGGAGGTAGCGCAGCACAGGCGGCGAGGCGAGGCCGAGATAGGTGCCGCGCAGCTCCGGCTCGATTTCAGGATGAAGCTTGGTAAACCCTTTGACGTGCAGTTCGTAGATGATGGTCCGGTTCCACGGGATCTCGGGATGGCGGTCGTTGCCCCAGTCGAAGTGGCCGTCGATCACGATCCCTTTCGGCACTGCGAAGGCGTCGTCGCGATCATCGCGCGTGAGGTCGTCGCAGCCCGGGGGATAGGCGAAGACCGGGCCGTACCAGTCGACTTCTCCGTCGAGTGCCCGAGCGTAAGGGTCGATCAGCAGTTTGGCGGGGTTGAAGCGCAGTCCCGCTTCGGGATCGTAGGGACCGTCGATGCGGTAGCCGTAGCGCTGGCCGACCTTCACTCCCGGCAGATAGCCGTGCCAGATGTGGCCGGTCCGTTTCGGCAGCGGGATGCGCTCCTCCACGTCGCCGGAGAAGAGGCAGAGGATGACATTCGTTGCCCGCTCCGAGTAGATGGCGAAGTTCGTGCCGCGGTCGTCGGGGGTCGCGCCGAGCGGGTACGGCTTGCCTGGCCAGACCTCGCGCATGGCAGTCGAACCTCTTGCCAAGAGCTGAGAAGTGGCGGAGACATTCTCGTTCAACCGTAGCAAATCTTCGCGGCCGCTGCCCGCGGTTCGCATGACCTGCTCGACAGGACCGAGTAGACTTTCACTGTGAACCACGATCGCGCTGCGCTGTGGACGATGCTCGGCGTTGCCATCGGGTTTAAGTTCTTCGGCGCCCTTCTCATCCTCCTTGCCGACCAGTCGCACGAAGCAGTTACTTTCGTCGTGGCGACCCATTGGCCGTTTCTTCTGCCCTTCGCTGCCCTGCTCGGCCCGGGCGTGTGGTGGTGGCGGCTTCTGCGGGCGCGCGCGAAGCGCCGCCAGCTCATCGCTGCCGAATGGCGCGAGGACGACCTGCCGACAACCCCGCGCCTCGATCGGTGAGCGCGCTGTCCCGCAGAGGCGGGCCCTGCGCAGCGGCTGAAGTGCGCGGAGAGAGCAAGGTGTCAATGTAGTGGGGCGGAGCGGCCGCTCGCTCCGGACGGCGGGAGGGGTGCTGCGCTCTCGGCTACTCCCGCGACGCGCGATGGCCGCGCCGCCAGAACGCCTTCTCCGGGGCGCAGAGCGGAAAGGGCAGCATTCCGGCGCCGACGCGCTGTACCCGAGGCGCGTCGAACCTGCCGTTCTGATCGCATCCTATTCGCGGCCTGCGCTCTCCTCACGCTGCGGGGAGCGTGCTCTCGGCCGCTCTGCTGTCCGCGTTCTCGCGGCCGGCCGGGCGAGATCGGAGCAGTTGGGCTGCTGGGCGCCGCGCGGGTACAGGCTCGCCCGTGCGTGGTGGCTGCCGGTGACGCTCGTTTCGTTGCTGCTCGTTATGTGACAGCGGCGGGTGAACTCCCGCAGTCGACGGGAGTGGGAGAGCGGATGGAGGAGCGAAGCAGGTCAGCGTCCCAAACGCTGTCAGTCGGCACTAGAGCGGAGAACCGCAGGCGTACTGAACGTAGCAGCGAAGCGTTTCGAGTTCTGAAATGCTCAGCTGTTCGCCGGTGTCGCGCCAGCGGACTGTATGCTGCTCGGCCCAGCGCCGGAAGTCTGGAACTTCAGTCTCCCGTATGTGCAGGCCGGGAATTTCTCCGGTTGGCGGCGGCGTGGTCTCGACCAGCGTGTTCCAGAGCGATTCCAAATCGTCTTTGATCTCGGCTATCTGTTCTTCCGATAGCTGTAGATTTGGAATTTTGGGAAGCACCCGGAGGAACTCGGCGGCGGGGTGGGTTTGAATGAATTTGCGAGCGACGGCGGGGTCATCCACCATGTTCCAAGGAGGCTCACTCGGAACCGACGATTCTTCAATCCAACGCAAGCGCAGATTTTCGAAGAAGGCATCATCGCCTTTGCCGGGCGGGACGATGTAGCACAGCCATGACCAATCGTACCCCAATTCGGCGATGAACAGATAGCCGTCGCCGAAATTGTACCCTTTGAGCCTCACGACTTCTCCGCCAATATGGTCGGTCCACCCTGATGAGTAGAATTGCCAGACATCCTCTGCAAAGTCGTCGAGGTGCATATCTTCCTCTCGCAATGCAGAGACCAAGCTTTCGAAGCCGCCTGCAACTGCTGTGGAGGGCTCGTAGATCTCTTTGATGGAAGATTTCTTCACGCCGAGCTCTCGCCAAAGCAAGCGGCGAAAGCCGGCCTTGGTGTACTCACGGAACGGTTTTCTTCGCGCCATGCTCCCTCCTCCTTTGCGCGAGTGTGTCTGCTGCGACCCAACGCGGATCGTCGAGCGCTGCCTGAATTTCGTTGCCGGCAAGCCGTGCCTGCCGCTGATCGGGGGTGAGGGTATTGATGAACTCCTTTATCTCCTCGACGAGCCAGTCAGGCCACTTTGGATAGCAGCCCCATCGCTCATGGCAACGTCTCAGGCGCTGCGCCATCGGTCCCTCCCGGCACATCTGCGCGTAGAAGGCCCGGTTCAGCGCATCGGCCTCTGGCATGCTCCTGCGATAAGGCGATAGTTTTATCATAAAAATAATCTTATCCGATCGCGTTCCTCTTGCGCTGCGCGCGGCGCGCCGCTTCCTTGGCCGCGCGGCGGTGCTCGGCGTCGCGCGGGCTGGCCGGTCGAAGGCAGGAGGGCAGCGGCAGAGCGTTGTCGAGAACGCCGTCCATTCCGTGAGAGGGGAGAGCCTCCCGCAGCATGCTGCTGCGGACTGCGCGGCGCTCTCCGTCGCCGGCGCGCCGCAGCAATGGGAGTACCTCACCGGCCCTGTCGCGGAGCGCTGCTTTGAGGCCGGCGCGCCGCACGGAAGGCTGACGCGTCGCCCTGCGGAAGTGATCGGAATGGCTGCGGCATCACGACCGGTTCGGGCCCAGCACTGGGCGCGATCGAGCGGAACCATGCTCGCGGCGCCGACCGGCCTTTCACCGGGGAGCGGGGCGCGCGGCTCGATACACTGGGCGCGCGATGCTCTTTGCGGTCACAAGTTCACTTCATAATAAAATAAAGCGATGCGGTGATAGCGCGTGAATGCCGTCTTCTGTGATGCCTGCGGTTCCGAAAACCCCGCCGCCGCACGGTACTGCTTCAACTGCGGCGCGCCCCTTACGCGCGGGCAGCCTCGCGGCGTATCGCTACCCCCGCAATTTGACGAGGCGCAGGAGGAAAGCTTTCTCGCCCCAAACCGTCGCCCCTCGGCACTCATTGGCTTCCTCCGCGAAGCGCTGCTCTTGTTGGGGTCTTTCCTGATGGGCATGGGCGGCGCGACTTACCTCTTTGGCTCCTTGCTCAACGTCTTCGCCGCCCTTGTCTTCGCCTATCTCCTCTGGGGCGTCTTCGGTTTGCTGGGTGCCATTGCCCTCCTGCCAGTCGCCATGGTCGGAGTGCCGCTGCTGATGGGATTGCAGTACGGCTTGTGGCAGCCGCTGCTTGGCCCGCTCTCAGTCTATGTTGTCGCTTTCGTGGTCTATGGCGTTGGGCGGCTGCTCACGGGAAAACACGAACCGAAAGAAGTGACCATGATAATCGGGGTCGTTCTCGGCTTCATCGGCCTCTGCGTCGTATGGTCGTATCTTTCGCTGCTGGCGGGAGCAGTTGAGATTGTCAGCCCTGATGGAACTGTCCGCCCCCTCCTGACCCGCTAGCAGGAGGCGCCATCCTCGCTCCCCCTCTTCGCTCGGACCCTGCCGCCCGCTCACGACCATGTCGCTGCCAAATTCGCTTGTCTTTGGAGGGCGCCGCTTCTCCCGCTCAGCGCTCGGCACGCCATCGCCTCCTAAGCTCCCCGTTGCCGGCTCGTCGCGCTGGGCTCTCTCGTTGGCACAGTTCTGCGTCTGTAGTTCACGCGTCTTTTTAGGACACACGCGGTTTGAGGCCGTCTTGCTCCCGGGGTCGATCTCCGGGGAGTGCAGCACGTGCTCGGGCACGCTCAGATTGCGCGCACCGCGAACCTCTCTACCCATGTGATGCCTGTACTGCTTCAGGATGCAGCACCCGCGATGGCCAAAGCCCGGTGGGAGACGCCGGCGATAGGCGAGCTGATTGGCGAGCTGACGAGGACGAGGGGGCAGAGAGACGCGAGAAGGACGGGGGGCGTGAGCGTGACACGAGGGTGAAAGCGGGTGAGCCGCGTAGGACTCGAACCTACAACCCGCTGATTAAGAGTCAGCTGCTCTGCCAGTTGAGCTAGCGGCCCAGAACGGTCACCTCACAATCATACCGGATAAGAGGCGGAAGGAACCAGAGCGCCCCTAGAAGATCAATTCGCGCTCGACCGCACTCTCATCGAGGTCGAGCGGGGCAACACGATAGACGGTCAAACCGGGAAGCGGCCCCAGATCCGCGTCGCCGATAAGGATAAGAACGATCGGATGGCCAGCGCGCTGCAGCGCGGTGAGAACAGCGAGCAGCGGTTCGGCCGCGATCGCCGTGACACAGACGATCGTCGCCGCCCACGGCAGCGCGCGGCGCTCTTGGCGCAGCAACTCATCAAGCGACAGCGTGACGAAGGGCGACAGCTTCGCCAGCGCTTCAAGCAGCCGGATCAGCTGGTCGTTCCCGCGGCCCGGCGCAATTTTGAGCGGCCGGTCCGAGCCGTGGACCATGCCGTTCGCCATGATCCCAACCGGAAATCCCTCAGCCAGCGCGTGCGCAGCGGCAGAGGCGGCCACCGTAATCGCTGTCTCAAGCAAGTCCGGCCGCGTGCCCTGCCACGAGTAGTCCAAGGTGGCGAGGTTGAGCACAAGATACAAGTCAAGCGTCGCGGTCGGGTCAAACTGCTTCACCTGAAGATCGCCGGTGCGGGCGGTCGCCTTCCAGTGAACGCGCTTGAGCGGGTCTCCCGGCTCGAACGGGCGGACCGCCCGCAGCCGCGTGGGGTCCTCAAAAAGACGCTCGCGTGCCCGGTAGTCTCCAAAAGGCTGCTTCGCCGGCAGCCCAAGCTGATCCACCGGCACGATCTTCGGGTAGATGAGCAGATAGTCAAGGTCAGGCACCTCCCGTTCGCGCTGCCCGAACCCGAAGACGTCGCCCGAGCGGAGGGTCGCCGGTCCGAACGCCCAATACCCCCGCGCTCGGCACCGGAGCCGGTAGCGGCGGATGACGCGCTCATACGGGCCAAGCGAATACATGTTCGACAGCAGGACACGACGCGGTCGCGCTGAAGGAAAGAGCGGCTCCTCCCCGACCGGCAGCGCGAGCGGGACCTCGTCATCCACCTCGAGCCAGGGAAGCGGCAGCAGCTTGCGGTTCACGGCTTCCACTGCAAGCTCGATCTCTTCGCCGAAGAAAGCGCGCCGCTGGCTGAAATGGCGACGGTATTCGACCCGGTCGAGCGACCGCGTAATCCACAGGCGAGCAAGCCCCGAACTGACCAGCAGCAGCGCGAGCAGCAGGGCGAGCGGATAGAGACGAAGACCAACCGCTGCCAGCAGCAGCGCCACCGTCATCGGAACAAGAGCGCGACTAATCACGCTTCAACGGGGACCGGAACCGCGTTCACAATTTCGTCAACAATCTCAGCCGCGCTTCGTCCGCGCAGCCGCGTGCCGGCTTTCAGCAGCACGCGATGCGCCAGCACAAAGGGCGCGAGCCGTTTCACATCGTCAGGCAGGACATAGCGCCGCCCCTCGATGGCCGCAAGTGCCTGCCCGCCCCGATAGAGGCCAAGGCTCGCCCGCGGGCTTGCTCCCAACTCAATCGTCGGGTGGTCGCGCGTCGCGCGGACGAGGCGCACAACATACTCTTCGACCGCCTCCGAGACATACACCTGCCGCACGTCGCGCTGCAGGCGGAGCAGTTCGTCGGCGGAGACCACCGGCGTCAAGTCGACGACCGGGTTCGATTCGCGAAAGCGCACGAGGATCTCGCGCTCTTCACTCTCGTCAGGATAGCCGAGCTTCACTCGCAGCAGGAAGCGGTCAAGCTGGGCTTCCGGGAGAGGAAAGGTCCCTTCAAGTTCGATCGGGTTTTGGGTGGCGAGGACAAGAAATGGGCGGGGGAGCGCCCGCGTTTCCCCCTCGACGCTCACTTGGCGCTCTTCCATCGCCTCAAGGAACGCCGACTGGGTGCGGGGGGTCGCTCGGTTGATCTCATCAGCAAGAATGATCTGGGCGTGGATGGGGCCCGGCCGGTAGACGAACTCGCCCGTGCGCGTGTCGTAGATCGTCGTCCCGAGCACATCCGAGGGCAGCAGGTCCGGCGTGCATTGGATGCGCCGGAATGTGCACCCCAGGGAGCGCGCAATGCTCCGCGCGAGCGTCGTTTTGCCGATGCCGGGAACATCCTCAAGCAGGACATGGCCTTCGCAGAGGAGCGCAACCAGCACCAGATCGATCACGTCGCGCTTGCCCACGATCACTCGCTCGACGTTCTCGCGGACGGCATCGGCGACGGCCTGAATGCGTTCGACGCTCATCGCGCAAGCGCCCATCGTGCGAGGAAGTCGGCGTGGCGATGGGAGTCGCTCCCGCTCGTCTCCCCAAGGCCGAGGTCTGCCGCAACGGCGCGGAGACGGGCGATCACTGCCTGTTCTGCTGTCGCGTCGAAGAGATGAGGCGAACAGGCTGCGTACGGATAGTCGGTTTCCACGGCATCAAGCCCGGCGGCAGCAAAGGCGCGCAGATCGCGCTCGGGGTCGAACCATCCTTCGCGGATGCCGTACGCTGGGTGGGCAATCGCGGCGCGGCCGCCCGCGGCGTGGATCAACGCAATCGCTTCCGGAACGCTGAGCCGGGCGAGCGTCGTTGTCGGGCGGATCTGCTCGCGGAACCAGCGCGCCGCCGACTCGTAGGTCGGGAAGACCCCCCGGTCGAGGAGCGGCTGGATCAGGTTGGGCCGCATGAATGTCTCCCGCGGCGGAACAAACACCTCCTCAGGCCGCAGAACACCGTTCAGCTGGGCATTCACCTGCGCAAGCTCCTCCTCAGTCCGCCGCCGCCGCAGCGCTTGGACCCGGCGGCAGTGATCGAGCAGAGGCGGCGAAGAGGGGTCGACCCCATGCCCCAGAACGTGGATCTCGTGCCCGCGCAGCTCTGCGTCGATCTCAATCGCGGGGAGGAGGGTGATGTCAAGTTCTCGCGCGAGCGATTCGATCCGACCGGAGTCGAGATGGAACGCGCCGACCGTCTCGTGGTCCGCGATAGCGAGAACGCGAACGCCCGCCTCATGTGCCATCCTCACGATCGCAAAGGGGTGAAGGTCGCCATCGGAGAGGATGGAATGGACGTGGAGGTCGACCGCAAACCGAAGAATCCTTGCCTCCTGAGGACGGCGTTGTGCCATTCTATCAAATCCCCTTCGCTTCCTTGCTTGGAAGGATGAACCGGAGCGCCTATTCCCCGTCGCGAGGCGCGGCCTGACATGCCGTTAGGCTTTTTCGCATTCGCGTGGATGCGCGGGTGGGAGGTGCTCGCGGTCTTCACCAAACTCGGGCTCACATCGTTCGGCGGCCCAATCGCTCATCTCGGCTACTTCCGAGAGGAACTCGTGCAGCGGCGACGCTGGCTGGATGACCGCGAGTACGCCGACATGGTGGCGCTCTGTCAAGTTCTTCCCGGACCGACGAGCAGCGAGGTGGCCATGGCAATCGGGATCGCGCGGGCAGGCCTGCTTGGTGCACTGCTGGCGTGGCTCGGCTTTACTGCCCCTTCGGCAATCGCGATGCTCGCGTTTGCGCTGCTGGTCGGAGGCGGGCCGCCGGCGCGCGGCCCGCTCGCCGGGGCGCTGCAGGGATTGAAAGTAGTGGCGGTGGCGGTCGTTGCCCAAGCGGTCTGGGGCATGGCGCGCTCGCTTGCGCCGGATCGCCCCCGCGCCACGATCGCCATTGCCGCGGCAGCGGCCGCGCTGCTCTGGCAGACCCCACTCGCCCAGATCGCGATCATCGCAGCGGCGGCGGTCGTTGGCTGGAAAGCGCTCTCTGCCGAGAGCGCAGCCCCGCCTGCGGCGCGTCCCGTTCCGATCTCGCGGCGGGCTGGGGCGGTTGCACTCGCCGCCTTTGGTCTGCTCTTGCTCGCCCTGCCGCTCGGGCGCGCCGCGACCGCCAGTCCGGCGCTCGCCGTCGCCGATGCGTTCTATCGCGCCGGCGCCTTAGTCTTTGGCGGCGGGCATGTCGTGCTGCCCCTCCTCGCGGCTGACGTCGTCCCCGCGGGCTGGGTGACTGAAGACCAGTTCCTCGCCGGCTACGGCGCAGCCCAAGCCCTCCCCGGGCCGTTGTTCACCTTCGCTGCCTATCTCGGGGCGGTGCGCGCGCAACCGCCTGCCGGCGTCATCGGCGGGCTGCTCGCGCTTGGGGCGATTTTCTTGCCCGCCGGGCTGCTTGTGATAGGCGTGCTGCCCTTCTGGGATGCGCTGCGCTCGCAGCAGGGCTTGCGCTCAGCACTGAACGGGGTGAACGCTGCCGTTGTCGGGATCCTGCTCGCCGCACTTTACTCGCCCGTCATGACAAGCGCGGTCCACACCCCGCTTGACGCGGCCGCAGCGCTGATTGCGTTCCTCTTGCTGGTTATCTGGGCCGTTCCGCCGTGGGCGGTTGTCCTGCTGACGGCAGCCGCCGGCACGCTCTATTCGAGGTAGTCTTTCAGCTTTTTGCTCCGGCTGGGGTGGCGCAGTTTGCGGAGCGCCTTGGCTTCGATCTGCCGAATCCGTTCGCGCGTCACCTTCAGCTCCGCCCCGACCTCTTCAAGCGTGCGCGTCCGCCCTCCATTCTCAAGACCGAAGCGCAGCTCCAGCACCCGCCGCTCGCGCGGCGAGAGGGAGTTCAGAACGTCGTTCACTTGCTCTTTGAGCAGCTGGCGCGAGGCGGCATCCATCGGCGCCGGGGCGCCGCGGTCCTCGATGAAGTCGCCCAGGTGGCTATCCTCTTCCTCGCCGATCGGCGTCTCGAGCGAGACCGGCTGCAGCGCCGCTTTGCGGATCTCGCGGACCCGCTCTGCGGTAAAGGGCCCATATCCCATCGCTTTCATCTCGTCGGCAATTTCTTGGTCGGTCGGCTCCCGCCCAAGCTCCTGGAGAAGCTTCCGCGAGGCGCGATGGAGATTGTTGATCGTCTCAACCATGTGGACTGGGATCCGGATCGTCCGCGCTTGGTCGGCAATCGCTCGCGTAATCGCCTGCCGGACCCACCATGTCGCGTAGGTCGAGAATTTGTACCCGAGCGTGTAGTCAAACTTATCGACTGCGCGCGTGAGCCCGATGTTGCCTTCTTGGATGAGATCGAGAAGCGACAAGCCGCGGCCCATGTACTTCTTGGCGATCGAGACGACAAGCCGCAGGTTCGCTTCTGTCAGGGCTTGGTGAGCGCGCCGGCCATCGTCGACCACCTCCAAGAGGGCAACTGCTTCCGGGGGGAGGTCGCGGCCGTAGCGTTGGACGAGATCGGGGCTGCGGCCGTTGATCAGGTCCACCATGATCTTCTCTTTGAGAGGCGCCGGCACGCACTCGAGGGCGGCGAACTGCTCTTTCGCCTTATTGCCCGCCTCCATCCGCTTAGCCAGCTCGACCTCGTCAGCGGCGGTCAGCAGCTTGACCCGGCTGATCTCGCGCAGATACATCCGGACCGGGTCGTCGATCGCTTCGTCCTCGGCGGTCGCAGCGACCGTCGCCTCGATCGCCTCGGGCTCGGCTTCTTCCGCCTCGATTTCGCGCAACTCGGCAAGCGGCGGCGCCTCCGGCAGGATCTCGTCTGCGGCTTCCGGCTCGACGAGCGTCTCTACGGACAGCGGCTCGCTCGCTTCGAGCGCGGCGACGGGGTCGTAGTCGAGGTCGTGATCGTCGGCATCGTCGTCCGGGTCAGTCATCAGGTCGGGAGGGAGCGGCGGGATGCCATCATCCGTAGAAGCGCCGCGGCCCTTCCGTTTTGCGCTCATACTCCGCCTCCTGCCGAGGTCCGTTCCCGGCGGCTCGCCGGTCCACACTTGCGACCTGCCTCTTCCCCGCTGTTGCCGCAGCAGGGATGCAGTCGGCCAAATTGGGTGGAACCCGCAGAATTATACCGATGGCCGCTGTCTCCTCCTACCACAAACGGCGCTTCCATCGTCAGTAGGTCATCCGCGTCGTCACGCCCGGCCAGCAGCGCTTTGCGCGCCTCCTAGGAGAGCGCTGAGGCGATTGCTCGCCTGCTTGGCTGCTGATATACTGCGCCGCTGAGAGCGAACACGCTTCTTGCATCCAGTTTGACGCGCCTGCATCCGGCCCCAGGGGCCACTCAGCATGGAGCGCTTGTGAAGCGACGGGCTGGTTATTCTCACCGGACGGTTGGGCAGCGAGCGAGGCGTCACGCCGTTTGGCGGTCGTTCGCACGCGGGGTAGCGGTGGGGTTCGTGGCGATTGGTGCTGTGGCGCTTGGGCTTATGCTTGTTCAAGGCGCAGGGAGCGCAGTAAGCGGGCTCCTCCGCGCTGCTGGCATCCGCGCTGCCCTCGGCGACGAGCTGCCGCTTTGGACGGGCGCAGAGCGGGTCAACCTCCTCTTGATCGGGGTGGACCGCCGCGAGGAGGAGAACGCTGACTATGTTCGTTCGGACAGCATGATCCTCGTCTCGATCGATACAAAGATGAAAACGATCGGCATGCTTTCGCTGCCGCGCGACTTATGGGTGACGATCCCGATTTCTGAGAAGCGGAGCGTCCAAGATCGGATCAACACCGTCTTCGTCTATGCGAAGACGGCGCAG
Organism: Dehalococcoidia bacterium; assembly: GCA_025054935.1. Classification (NCBI taxonomy): domain Bacteria; kingdom Bacillati; phylum Chloroflexota; class Dehalococcoidia; species Dehalococcoidia bacterium. The sequence goes on from JANWZD010000004.1 coordinate 90,859, forward strand.
ACCCCCGGCGGCGGGCCAGAGCTTGCCAAACGCACCGTTGAGCGTTTGATCGACACAAAGGTGCACTACGCGGTGTGGGTCGACTTTCAAGGGTTTGTCCGTGCCGTGGACCGCCTCGGCGGTCTCGTCGTCGATGTCCGCGCTCCGTTGAAGGACAATCAGTTTCCGACAGAAGACTATCGCACCCAGCGCATCTACTTCGCGCCCGGGCTGCAGCGGATGGACGGCGAGCGCGCGCTCATGTACGCGCGTTCGCGTCACCAAGACTCCGACATCGCTCGGGCGGCGCGCCAGCAGGAGCTTCTGCTCGCTGCTCGTCAGCGCCTCCTCCAGCTCGACCTGCTCCCAACACTGCCGCGTCTTCTCGCCGATTTCCGGGACGTCGTTCACACTGATATGTCAACAGTGGAGATCCTCGGCCTGGCTCGAGTAGCGCGAGAGGTTGATGCCCAGCGGATCACCGTCCGCACTGTCCCGGCGACGCCCGTCACCCGGGGAGGAGCAGATATTCTCGAAGTGGACAAGCGGGCGTTGGCCAAAGTGGTGCGGGAGGTCCTCGGGGAGCCTGCTGCGGCGCTGGAGCCCGCCTCGATCGAGGTGCTCAACGGCACGCCAATTGTCGGCCTCGCAACGCGCACGGCGGCAATGCTGACCGAACGGGGGCTGACGGTGAGCCGGTTTGACACCGCGAACGAAGCGCGGGCCGAAACGGCGATTTACGTCTCCAACGGAAAACGGCGCACGGCAGAGGTCGTCGCTACGCTGATCGGCGTTCCGACCGACCGGATCCGGGAAACGGCCGCCCTGCCGAGCGGCGTCGATATCCGCGTCATTCTAGGCCGGGATGCCAAAGACCCCGCTTCGTAGCCCCGGCAAATTCTTTCCCCTGTGCTATATTTTTTCTGGGCATGGCGTCAGCCGGGGCGCATGGCGTCCCAGTGCGTGCTGCGAGAGGCGGGGCGCCAGCCCAGCGTCGTCCGATTCACGGGCATTGTCGCCCGAGAAAGTGAGCGCCCCATGCCCAAGGCGTCCATCATCATCCGCGCGAAGAACGAAGCCCGCTTCATCGGCGAGACCCTCGAAGCGATTGCCAACCAGCGCGAACGCGACTATGAGGTGATCGTCGTTGACTCCGGGTCAACGGATGAGACCCTCGCTATCGCGCGACGGTTCGGGGTCAAGATTATCGAGATCAAGCCCGAGGAGTTTACCTACGGCTACGCGCTGAACGTGGGGATGCGCGAGGCGCGCGGCGAATATCTGATCTCGCTGAGCGCCCACTCTACCCCTGTTGACGACAACTGGCTGAGCGCAGCCATCGCCGGGTTTACGGACCCGCTGGTCGCTGGCGTCTACGGCCGCGAGCTCCCCCGGGCGGATGCGAGTTTCGCTGACTGGTTTGGGGCGTGGATCAGCGGCACACTGAGCACCAAGCCGAACCGCCTTACGTCCGGAATGGGGTTCTCGAACCGGAATGGCGCGGTTCGGCGTTCGGTCTGGCTCAACGTGCCGTTTGATGAGCGGCTTCCTGGCGCGGAAGACCTCGCTTGGGCGCGAACGGTACACCGCCTCGGCTACGCGATTACCTACCAGCCGGCGATGGCGGTGTATCACTCGCATCGCGAGTCGCTGCCGAAGCTGTTGCGGCGGCTGCGCAAAGATCAGCCGGTGATCGCGCGGATTGCGCTCGGCTTCTACGACCGGCCGGAGTTGAACCGCTTTCGCGTCCGCCGGCCGCAGGCCGAGCGCTCCTAAGGCTCCTCAGGAGATCGGGATCCGCTTCGCCGCCGGCTCGGGCGTTTCGGCTTTCGGGATGCGGATCTCGAGGACCCCGTCCTTATACTCGGCGGTGATGGCGTCGGGGTTCACGCCGGTCGGAAGCGCCAAGCGGCGATAGAAGCTGCCGTACGACCGCTCGAGGCGGTAGTAGTCTTCTTCTTTCACCTCGCTCTCGCTCTTGCGCTCCCCTTCAATAACGAGGTCGCCCTCCTGAACGGTGACCCGGATGTCGTCCTTGGACACCCCCGGCAGCTCTGCCTTGACGATGAGGTGGTTCCCTTTCTCGAAGACATCCATCCGCGGTGCCCACGTGAAGCCAGGAGCGAGAGTGCGGCTCGCCGGCCGCGCGAGCGGCCACCCGAAATCGAACAGGCGCGCCATCTCCTCGCGCATTTCATCGAACAGCGCGAACGGGTCCCACCGCCGCGAGCGTGTAACGGCCGGAGGCTGCGCAGGTTTGTCCGGGACTGAGGGTTGGGACGTCATTCGGCTCCTCCTTCAGCTCGATGTCTCACGACACTGGTGAGCAACCTCAACCCTAGATCGATCAGTCCCGTTGGCGCAACGGCCGAATGGACTGATTTTCCCTGCGAGAGGACCATGTCCGCTTCGGGGGCCCGGAAGCGGCGGCTCTCTCGCCGGGCATCGCCCGCGGAACGTCTCTTCTCGAGGAAGGCCCTCAGGATCGCCCGAGCGCGGCGGCAACGTTAGCCGCGCTGGTCGATTGGGACGTAGGTCAAGTTGAGGGGGCCGGTGTAGATTTGGCGGGGCCGCGAGATCTTCTGCTCGGGATCGTGGATCATCTCCAGCCACTGCGCGATCCAGCCGGCAGTGCGCGCGATAGCGAAGATCACCGTCATCATATCTGTCGGAATGCCGAGCGCTTCATAGATGATGCCCGAATAGAAATCGACATTCGGGAAGAGCTTGCGCGAGACGAAATATTCGTCAGCAAGAGCTTGCCGCTCGAGTTCGACCGCAATCTCGAGCTTGGGGTTCATGCCAGTCACGGCGAGCACGTCATCGACATACCGCCGGATGATGCGCGCGCGCGGGTCGTAGTTCTTGTAGACGCGGTGACCGAACCCCATCAGCAGCTCGCGCCGCTCCTTGACGCGCTGGAGGAACGCGGGGATGTTCTCCACCGTGCCGATCCGGTTGAGCATCTGCAGCACCTGCTCATTCGCGCCGCCATGGAGCGGCCCGTAGAGCGCGCCGATGCCCGCGGCGACGGCGGAGAAGGGATCGACATGGGTCGAGCCGACAGAGCGGACAGCGCTCGTCGACGCGTTCTGCTCGTGGTCGGCGTGCAGGATGAGCAGGACATCGAAAGCGCGGACCAGCCGCGGGTCCGGCTCGTAGGGCGCATCGCCGACCTTGAACATCATCGAGAGGAAGTTCGCGGGGTAACTCAAGGCGTTGTTCGGGTAGACATAGGGCAGCCCGACACTGTGGCGGTACGCGAACGCGGCGAGGGTCGGCATCTTGGCGATCAGCCGCACCGCCGAGATGTGGTTCTGGCGGGGGTCGTCGATGCGCTTGGACTCCGGGTAAAACGTTGAGAGGGCGGCGACGCTCGCCATCAGCATGCCCATGGGATGCGCGTCGTAGCGGAAGCCCTCCATGAACTTCTTGATGTTTTCATGGACGAAGGTGTGGTAGGTGATTTCATGCACCCACTGGTCATACTGCGCCTTGGTGGGCAGATGGCCGTGGATAAGGAGATAGGCGACTTCGAGGAACGTCGAGTGCTCGCAGAGATCCTCGATGGTATAGCCCCGATGGATCAGAATGCCTTTGTCGCCATCGATATACGTGATCGCGCTCCGGCAGGATGCCGTGTTCAAATAGGCAGGGTCGTACGAGAGGAGCCCGAAGTCGTCCTCGTCGACCTTGATTTGGCGGAGATCGATCGCGCGGATCGCTCCGTCCGTGACCGGGATTTCATAGCTCTTCCCGGTCCGGTTGTCGATGATCGTCAGGGTATTGCGGCGGTCGCCGCTGGTTGTGCCGAGCGCCTGTGCGGATTCCAAAGGCATTCCAACCTCGTCGTTGTCTGTTCTCCACGCGACCGTGCGCCGAGCGCGGGCCGTACAGAGGTACTATACGAATTCTGCCCCCTGGATCGCGATCGTCTTTTTCGCGCTCTCGCCTCCGGTGGGACGGGCGGCTGCGCACGGGGGCGCGCTGCCGGCGGGGACCTCCTCTCCTCGCTGCCGTCTTGGCTTGCGGGAGGTGCCGGTCATTGGGTTCGGATCATCTTCGGTCGCGGGGCGCCCTCAGCGCCGGAAGCGGCGTCTTGAGCATGGGCGCAGGACCGCGCCGCGAGGAGAGCGCCCCGCAGAGAGGGGCAAAACGCCCGGCGCAGGAGACGCCGAGGACCCAGATGACCGCTGCCCCGCAAGCGCCCGAGTGCGCCGGCAGCCGTTGGCGGGGCGGGAGGGAACGACACGGCCGTGCGGCGGCGGGCGCGCCCCGCGCGCTCCCTATACTTTTGCTTGATCGCCCGTGAACCTGCGCTCTGCTCGCCGCCTGCCCTTCTTCGTCGACCGCTGGCTGCTGGTGATGGCAGTGCTCGGCATCGCCGGGGTTGGCATTGTCCTCCTCTTCCGCGACCGCGGGGTGCCGATCGCGGCGATCGAGTTTCGGGTCCTTCAGCCCGGCGCGGAGGCGACCGCGCGCGCCTTTCTCGAAGCCCGAGGAGTCGACCTGCGCGACTTCCGAGCATCCGTTTCGTTCGAAACCGACCGCGACGCCCAAGGCTATCTCGAGCGAGTAGCGGGGCAACGCGCGCTCGATCGCATCGCGGCGGCCGAGGCGACTATCTGGCGCTGGCGGGTGCGGTTCTTCCGCGAACTCGATCCTCTCGAATATCTCGTCTCGGTCCGGCCCGACGGCGCCGTTGTGGGGTGGGCGCGCGTGCTGCCCGAAGCGGCTGCCGCTCCCTCGCTCGATGAAGAGGCGGCGCGCACCCTCGCCGAGACGGCGCTTCAGAGCGCGGGGCGAACTCTTGCCGGCTGGTCGCTCGTTGGCGCTGCGCGCGAAACCCGCCCCAACCGGGTGGATTATCGGTTCACGTGGGAGCGCGACGATTGGCAGGTGGGCGACGCCCGGCTCCGGCAGACAGTTCTCGTTCAGGGCGACACCGTCGGCGGCTGGTTCGACTTCGTTCGAACCCCCGAGAGCTGGGTGCGCGCTCTTCGGATCGAGACGAACCGCGGGGTAGTGCTCGCCAATATTGGCTGGACCCTGACCTACGCGATCGGGCTGGCGGCGGCGACAGTCTTCCTCGCAGAGTGGCGGGCGGGGCGGACGCGCCGGGGCGTTCCTCTCGCGCTGATGGGGGGCTTCCTCATTGTCGGGCTGGCGGCGCTCTTCAACCAGCTGCCGCTCTGGGTAGCGAGCGCGCCGACGACGATGACGGTCGGGGCCTACGTGCTCGCCCAGCTTCGCGATCAGCTCGGCCAGCTAGTTCCCTCTCTCGCTGTGGTGGGGATGGCCGCGGCCGCGGGGTTGGCGCTCTGGCCGCGCGCGTTTCCTCAGCTGCCGCACCCTCTCGCGGACCTGACCCCGGCCGGCTGGCGGACGCGCCGTTTTGTCACCGCCGTTCTCTTCGGCTATCTCGCGGCCGGCGCGTGGCTCGGCTACTTCACCGTGTACTACTGGCTCGGCTCGGCGTTCTTTGGGGTCTGGTCGCCGGTTGAGCTGCCGTATCGCGATGTCATGAGCGGTGCTTTCCCTCCCGCCTTTCCCCTCGTTGTCGGCGCGGCGGCGGCGATCGCCGAGGAGACGGTTTTCCGGCTCTTCGCGATCCCGGCGGGGACACTTGCGCTCGCGTGGCTCTGGAAGCGCGGCACTGGCCGCTCCCCCCGCCGGCGCGCCCAGGCGCTCCTCGTTGGGATCGTGATTGTTGTCGCCGCGCTTGTCTGGGGCAGTCTGCATTCGACCTATCCCCAGCTGCCGTTCTATGTCCGCGCGGTCGAAGTCGCTGTCATCGGGGTGCTTGCCGGCGTGGTGCTGCTGCGGTGGGGGCTCGTCGCCACCCTGACGACCCATTACGTCGGCAATACGAGCGTCGTGGGGGTGCTGTTCCTGCTTTCCGGCAATCCTGCCCTGCAGGCGGGGGCGATAGTGGTCATCGCCTTGCCGCTGCTTTCGCTCGTGCCAGCAGCCCTCGCGCTCTTGAGGGGCTCGGCGCTGCCAGACCTGCCTCCGCAGCCGACGCTCGCGCCAGTCTCGCCGCCGACCGCTCCCTCTCGCTCCGTGCCATCCCTGCGGCCGTGGCCGGCGTGGACCCTTGTTGTGGCGGTCGCGGCGCTCGGGGCCGTCGCTGTTTTTGCGCCGCCGCGTCCTCACGATGCGCTGCGGATGGCGACGACCCGCGAAGAAGCAGTTCTCGCCGCTGCGCAGGCGCTTCGCCAGATCGGCGCGCCGGTCGATTTCCCCCTGGTGGTAGCGGAGGTGGTCGACCGGTCAGGGGGGGCCGAGGCGACGTTCCTGCTGCGGACCCTCGGACCGGCCGAGACCGCGCGCTTCTATGAAACGACGCTGCCGCCGGCGGTCTGGAATGTCCGCTTTGTGCGTCCCCTGCAAAAGGAGGAGGCGGCCGTCCAGATCGGGCCCTCGGGCACGCTCGCGGGAGTGGCCCGTCAGGTGGAAGAGACGGCGCCGGGCGCGGCGCCGACCCTGGCGGACGCGCGCGCGGTCGCCGAACGATGGCTGCAAGAGCTGACCGGCCGGAGCGCGTGGTCCTTAGTCTCGGCCTCGCAGACGCGGCGCGACCAGCGCGTCGACAGTGTTTTTGTCTGGGAGCGCGCCGATTGGTCGGCCGGTCCCGCCGAGGCAGCGGCGACCCTGCGCGTCCAGATCGTCCTCTATGGGAATGAGCTTGGGCTCTATCAGCCGTTTCTCAAGCTGCCGGAAGAGTTTGTGCGCGCCTTGCGGCGCGACACCGGGGTCGAGGGCGCCGTGCGGACCGCGCGCGACCTCGCGCTGCTCGGCGTCGGGGTGGTGGTGGTGGTCTTCTTTGTCCGGTCGCTTCGGCGCAGTGAGACCGATGTCATGCTTGGAGGGAAGCTGGCCGCTTTCGTGGGGCTGGCGCTGCTCGTCTCTCTGATCGCCGATCTCCCGCGAGCGCTGGCCTCTTATAGTTCAACGCTCGATCTGCCTGGCTTTGCGCTCTGGCGCCTCAGCAGCCAGGTTCGGGAGAGCCTCCTGGTCCTCGGGGCGGTAGTCGCCTTGGGCATGCTCGTGCCGGTGCTGCTGCGTCAGCAAGGCCAGCAGGTTGCCCCCCCGACCGGGCGCGAGGTGGCGCTCGGCCTGCTCGGCGCGCTCGGGGTCGTTGCTGCTGCGGCCGCCGGCTGGGCGCTCCACGCGTGGCTGGCGCCGGCGACCCTCCGCGCCCCGGCAGGGCTGCCCCCGTTCGATGGAGCGCTTCCCGCTGCGCTCGCGGCGAGTCTTGCCGTTCAGCGCGCGGTCGTCGGAGGAACGGTCGCGGCGGTCGTGCTGCTGATCGTCGGTCGCCTGCCGGCTCGAGGCCAACTGGCGGCTGCGGCGGCGCTCGGCGGGCTTGTCGGCGCCGCGGACCGGGTAGGCCCGGAAGCGGCGGTCGGCGGAGTGCTGGGTGCGGGGGGCGCCCTGCTCTTCCTGCTCTTCGGCCGCGTTGCCGGACCATCCCTTTGGGCGCCGATGATCGCGCTGGGAGGCGCCGCTCTGGTGAGCGAGGGCGTCGGCCTCCTGCGCTACAGCGCTGCCGGCTGGTATCTCAGCAACGGGGTTGTCCTCCTCGCCCTCATCCCCCTGCTGGCCGCGGGACTGCTCAGGCGGCGCTTCCGCGCTCGGCGGGTGGCGCCGCCGGCGTCCGGGACCGCGCAATAAAAAAAGGCCGGCACTGCCGGCCCATGGCTCCGAGCCCAGTGGGCTCAGCTGCTGGCACACTCCTTCGGAAGGTGCTCGCTCGATCCCACCGGACTCGGACGCTGGTCATCTCGCATCGGCACCACCTCCTTTCTTTCGCTGCCACTCTATCATGCTTGCGGAAGCGGGGTCAAGCAGCTCCAGCCGAACCTTCCGCCTGCGCCCGATCGGCTTGGCGCAGACCGAACATCTCGCGAACGCGGGCGAGCGTTTCTTTGCTGGGTCCGGCGTATGCTCCCGCACGGCTGCGAACGATCCCGAACGCGCGGTGGAGATCGACGAGCGCTTCGATCAGCTTGATTGCGCTCGCCATGAGGTCGACCACGGGCGCGCCGGTGCCGGGGATCTCGAATAGGTTCGCGCCGGAGACTGCCATGGAGAGCACGGTGTCGCCGGCGATGATCACCTCGGCGCCCTGATCGATCAGCTGGCGCGAACGCTGCTCAAAGCGGGTGAGGATCTCATCGTGCCGGCGCTCGGCGAGGTCGGCGAGATAGCGCTGTTGCGGCATATCGATCGGCAGCATGCCGACGCAGCGGTCGAGCACGCCATAGCGGGCGAGCAAATGACGGCGGTGACGGTAGCGCTTCGCAAGCGGGACCCCCTCGTCGAAAGCGTTCGTCACGATGCCGAAACGCTCTCCCCAGATCGTGGCGAAATGCGTCGCAGCTTCCATCAGGCCGACAACGGGAATGTCGAGGATCTCCTTCGCCTCGTGGAGGCCCGGGTCGCTGCTCATCCCGATGATCACGCCGTCGTAGCCCGCCTCGCCGGCACCGGCGACCGTCTCCACGATCTCGCGGTCGGAGATGGTGCGGACATAGTCGGTCCACCAGTCGCTCCAATTTGTGATCCCCCGCGCGGTGGGGACGATCGTCACATCCGTGTCTGGCCGTCGGACGCGATCGAGAATGGCCATCACGCTGCCGAAGACTACCCCCTCGCGAAACGGGCTGACGGGACCGGGATACTGGTACCAAATGCGCACGTGCCGCCTCCTTGGGGCGAGTGTAGCACGGCAGCCGCGGATGACAGACTGCTCTTCCGCCCGATACCATGTCCCTCGCTGTGTATCTTGAACTGCCCGCGCGCGGCCTCACTGTCTTTGTTGTCGACACGGGCCAGCCTGCTGGCGAGCCCGTTGTGCTGCTTCACGGGATGCTGACGACCGGGGAGAACGGCTTTCGGGGGGAGATCGCCGCGCTTAGCGATCGCTACCGCGTGATCGTTCCTGATGCCCGCGGCCATGGCCGCACTCTCGGGCCGCCTGAGCCGTTTTCGTTTCACGTCCTAGCGCTCGATACCATCGCGCTGGTCGAGGCGCTCGGCGTGCGGCGGGCGCACTTTGTCGGCTTTTCGCTCGGAGCGATGGAGCTGCTTGTCCTTGCGCGCCTCCGCCCGGACCTTGTGCGCTCGCTGGTGCTGATGGGCGGCGGGCCCTGCTTCGACGAGGCCACTCGCCATCAGATCGCCCGCATCAGCGCCTCTCCCCCCTCGTCGCTGCTGCAGCGGCTCACGGAGTGGCACGAGCCGGCGCAGGGAAAGGGAGCGGCGCAGCGGCTGCTGGCGCAGTGGCGGCAGCTTTCGCTCTCCGGCGAACTGGCGCTCACGCCGGCGGAGCTGCAGGAGATCGCCGCGCCGACCCTGCTTCTCTTCGGCGACCGCGACCCGTTCTATGCCGCCGACCTGCCGATCCGCATGCGTGCCGCCCTTCCGCACGCCGAACTGTGCATCGTCCCCAACAGCGGCCACGCGGTTAACCTTGCCAACCCTGCGCTTGTCCAGTTGGCAATCCGCCAATTTTTGGCGCGGCATCCCTTGAGTGCGGAGGAGCTGCCGGCTGGGCGCGGGGCGGGAAGGGCAGAAGACGCGCCCAGCGGCGACGAAGACCCGATCGGCATGGGATAGCGTCCGCGCGCTCAGGGAGGCGCTTCCCGCTCGAGCAGCTCGTGCCTCCGTAGCTCGCTTCGCGGCCGCTGTGCTAAACTCAAAAGCCGTGCGGTGGGCGTAGCCGAGCGGTCAAGGCGCCAGATTGTGGCTCTGGAGATCGAGGGTTCGAATCCCTCCGTCCACCCCTTCTGCCCCTGTAGCTCAGTGGATCAGAGCGTCTGACTTCGGATCAGAAGGTCGCGGGTTCGAATCCTGCCGGGGGTGCCCATCCTTGCGGAACGCGTGCCCCTCCGCCTGCTGCCCAGAACTGCGTTGCGACCGCTTCTCGACCCGGGCGGCGCGTTCGGCTTCGGAGCTGCGGTCGCTCCGTTCCCGGCATCAGGCCCGGGACAGCTAGTGCATCTCCTCCCCGCCCGAGACATTCAGCGCTTCGCCGGTGATGTATTCAGCATCTTCCGAGCATAAGAACGCGACGGCGTTGGCGGTGTCTTCCTGCCGGCCGGGCCGACCGAGCGGAATGCGCTGGCGCATGGCGGCAAGATACTCCTCGAGCGTGCGGCCGGTCGCCTTGCTGAAGAATTCGTTCTGCCACGCGCCGAGATCGGTCGTGACATGGTTTGGGCAGACGGCGTTGACGGTGATCCCATAGGGGCCGAGCTCGATGGCGGCGCTTCGGGTCAGGCCGATGACCCCGTGCTTGCTCGCGGTGTAGGCGGCGGCGTAGGGAAAGCCGGACTTCCCCGCTTGGGACGCGATGTTCACAATGCGGCCCCCGCGGCCTTGGGCGATCATCTGGCGGGCGGCATGCTTGATCCCGAGAAAAGTGCCCGTCAGATTGACGGCGAGGACAGTGTTCCAGTCGGCGATATCGGTTTCGGTCACGAGGGACATCAGGTAGCCGATACCGGCGTTGTTGACGAGGATATCCAGCCGGCCGAACGCTTCGACCGTGCGGGCGATGAGGTCTGCGACCTGCGCTTCCTCGCGGACATCGCACGCGATCGCCATCGCCCGCCGCCCCGTCGCCTGCAGGTCGGCAACGACCTCCTGCATCTCCTCTGTTTCGGCGACGAGCCCGGCTGGGAAGTGGCGGCCGCTCGCGCGCCCGAGGTCGGCGATCACGATGTCTGCTCCGTCGCGCGCAAGGCGGAGCGCGATCGCCTTCCCCAAGCCGCGATGCCGTCCGGCACCGGTGACGATTGCGACTTTCCCTTCTAGTCCGCTCATCGTGACTCTCCCAACGCAAGCTGCTCGGTCAGGATGAAGATGGGGTCTTCCGCAAACTGCCGGAACTCGGCGGCGATCTCTTGGATGGCCTCCGTTCCGATCTCGCTGCCGAAGCGAGCGAGATCGTTCACTTCGATAACCTCAATATAGTGATAGGGGGGATTGCCGCCGCCGAGCAGCCCCGTCGCTCGCAGAACCCGAAACGAGTCGACGGAGGTGAGCGCAGAGACCGTGGGCACATCTCGCTCGACTGCCCAACGCTCATATGCTTCCCGCGCAGCGTCAGCCTTCAGATTGAACAACACGATGAGCGTGGCCAAGGCAGTCCTCCTTGTGGTCGATGCGATCAGCCTAGCAGAGCGCTGCCACTCCGTGCGCGAGCAGCAAAAACGCAGCCTCCTTGCTCTCGCCTGCTCCTGCCGCGCCCCGCTTCCTGCCCTCTCCGGACGGAGCGCGTGCTATACTGCGCCGGCGCAACTTTCTTCCTCCCCACACGCGGTGAAGCTGGTATGTCCATCGAAGCACGGTTAGCCCAACTGCGGCAGCTGCGCGAACAGGCGAAGCTCGGCGGCGGGCAGAAGCGGATCGAGGCGCAGCACGCCCGAGGCAAGCTGACAGCGCGCGAGCGTATCGACTTGCTCCTCGACGAGGGAACGTTCGTCGAATTCGACATGTTCGTCACTCATCGCGCGACCGAGTTTGGGCTGGCGGACCAGAAATATCTCGGCGACGGCGTGGTGACGGGCTGGGGCAAGATCGATGGCCGGCCGGTCTTTGTCTTCTCCCAAGATTTCACGGTCTTCGGCGGCTCGCTCTCCGAAACCTATGCCGAGAAAATCTGCAAGATTATGGACCTCGCGCTCCAGAACGGCGTGCCGATTATCGGCCTGAACGACTCGGGCGGGGCACGCATCCAAGAGGGAGTGGCCTCGCTTGCAGGCTACGCCGAGATTTTCACGCGCAATGTCCTTGCCTCCGGCGTCATTCCGCAGATCTCGGCGATCCTCGGGCCCTGCGCCGGCGGCGCCGTCTACTCCCCGGCGATCACGGATTTCATCTTCATGGTCCAAGATACGTCCTACATGTTCGTCACGGGGCCGGATGTGGTGAAGACCGTGACACATGAGGAGGTGACGTTCGAGGAGCTCGGCGGCGCTATCACTCACAGCACGATCTCAGGCGTTGCGCATTTTGCGGCGGCAAGCGAGGCAGAGTGTCTGGAGGGGATCCGGCGGCTGCTCTCGTTTCTTCCGTTGAACAATGCCGAAGATCCGCCGCGCGGGCCGCAAGACGATCCTCCCGACCGGATGGACCCCGAGCTTGATTACATCGTGCCGGAAGACCCGAAGAAGTCCTACGACATGCACGAGGTGATCCGGCGTGTTGTCGATCACGGTGACTTCTTCGAAGTGATGGAAGGCTGGGCCCAGAACATCATCATCGGCTTTGCCCGCCTTGATGGCCGCCCGGTTGGGATTGTCGCTCAGCAGCCTTCTGTGCTCGCAGGGGTGCTCGACATCAACTCCTCGATCAAGGGTGCCCGCTTCGTCCGCTTCTGCGATGCCTTCAACATCCCGATCGTGACTTTTGTCGATGTTCCCGGCTTCCTGCCTGGCGTCGCTCAGGAGCATGGCGGCATCATCCGCAACGGCGCAAAATTGCTCTACGCCTACTGCGAAGCGACGGTACCGAAGCTGACGGTCATCACCCGCAAAGCCTACGGCGGCGCATATGACGTGATGGGCTCGAAGCATGTCCGCGCCGACCTCAATCTTGCGTGGCCGACCGCGGAGATTGCGGTCATGGGGCCGGAGGGGGCCGTCAACATCATCTTCCGCGCTCGGATCGAACGTGCCGAAGATCCTGCCGCCGAGCGCGAAGCGCTGATCGCGGAGTATGTCGAAAAGTTTGCCAACCCCTATGTCGCTGCCAGCCGGGGATTTCTCGACGACGTTATCGAACCGCGCCAGACCCGTCCGCGGCTGATCGCCGGTCTCGAGATGCTCGAAAACAAGCGGGTGACAAACCCGCCGAAGAAGCACGGCAATATCCCGCTCTAGTGCGCGAGGACGCCGAAGCGCGTCAGGACGCTTCTTGCCCGCGCCACGTCCTCCGGCGGGTTGCGCCGGTCGAACTCGCAGACGCGCAGCGCGTGAGGGGGCAGGTGGGCGGCAACCAGCGACCACTCCATCTCGCCGGTGCCGATGGCGAAATGATCGCGGGTGCCGCGCAGTTCGTGCAGGTGCACGCCGATGATCCGCGGGCCAAGCGTTTCGAGCCAAGCGCGCTGCGTGCCAAACCCCAGCAGTTCCTGCCCGGCAGCGTGGCCGACGTCGTGCCAGTAACCGACCGGCCCCTCCTGCCCTGCCTCGAGGAGCAGCAGCATCTCCTCGAGGTTCGGGATCTCAAAGACGTTGTAGCGGGTCTCGAGCCCGATCGAGACGCCCCGCGCCGCAGCATAAGGAGCGATTTCGCGGATGCTGCGGAGCGACTGCTCGAGGTAGGGGCCGGCATTTGCGGCGCGCTCCGCCGCGAGGGCATCGCGTAGCGTCCAAAACTCATCGCTGCCCCGCTCGCCCGCCGCAACCAGTTCGCGGAGCCGCGCCTGCTTCGTGCTGTCGACTGGGATCGTTGCGACGTGGACGACAACCGCTTCCGCGCCGAGGCGAGCAGCGAAGTCGATCGTCGCTTTCGTCAGCCGGACCGCGGCGCGGCGCTCCTCCTCGTCTGTCGCTCCAAGCGACAGCTCATAGCTCCAGCGTCCATCGTCCGTCTGGCGCGCCGGGCAGGGGTTGTGGACGCTGCGCAGAGGCGGGCCGTCTCCCGGCTCTGCGATCCAGCTGGGGGGCGCCTCATAGTTGAATTCAACAGCGTCGAACCCCAGCTCTGCGGCGGCGCGCCGAAACGCGGCAGCAGTCGCAAAGCGCCCAACCGCCCACATGCTCGAAAGCGCAAGGCAGGTCACTAGCGCAAGAGGCTCTCGCCGCTCACCAAGCGGACGACGTCGTTGAAGGTGATGGCGATGATGAGGGTAAACAGGAACACTGCGCCGATCAGATGGGCAAACCGCTCCTTATCGGGGGAGATCCGCTTGCCGCCGCGCACCGCTTCGAGAAGCACGAACATGATCCGCCCGCCGTCGAGCATCGGGATCGGCAGCGCATTGATGATTGCGAGATTGAGGCTGAGCAGCGCCATCAAGTCGAGCAGGACGGCGGGGCCGGTGCGCGTCGCCTGCTGGGCGACTTGGCCGGTGATCTCATAGATGCCGACGGGGCCGGCAACCTGCGGGGCAGAGCGCTGCGCGATCATGCTGGTGATGTCGTTCTTGAACAGCACCAGCATCTCCCATCCGCGCTGGATCCCCGCCGGGACCGCCTCGAGCGGCGAAAGCGCCCGGGTCTGCTGGCGGAGATAACTCTCGGTCAGTTGGGTGGTGCTCACGCCGAGCGCATTCGCCACGGCAGCAAGGTACTCCTCGCGCAGCTGCCCCCCGGTCATCCCGCGCTGAGCGGCCTGCTCGCGCTCCCACGCTGTGCGGCCGATGTTCTCCGCGCCGGCCAGTTCCCACACCTGCACGACGTCGACCGGAACGCCGACACGCTCGGCCAGCTGGGCGGTTGTCAGCCCACGCTCGACGCGGTAGCGCCAGATCGGGTTCTCAAGGCCGATTAGGATGCCCGTTGCTCCCTCGCCGGGGGGCGGCGCAATGCGCGGCGTGACGCGAGCAAGGACCTCGCGGCCGTCGCGCCGAACGATGACATCCATCGGCTGGCCGAGATTGAGGGTAACGTTGTAGCGCAGTTCGCCAAGCCCCCGGATCGGGCGCCCATTAACGCTCACGATCACATCATCAGGGCGCAGGCCGCCGATCTCGGCGGGCGACCCAGGACGCACGCCGAGAATGACGACGTTGCCGACCGTCTCGGTTCGCGGCAGCATCGCGCTCACCGTGAACAGCACAAAGGCGAGCAGCACATTCATGACGACGCCGCCCGACAGGATCGCCAAGCGCCAGGGAATGCTCTGCGCCGCGAGGCTGCGCGGGTCACTGGGGTCCTCTTCGCCGACCATCCGCACAAAGCCGCCGAGGGGGAGGAGGTTGAGCGAATACTCCGTCTCGCCGCGGCGAATGGCAAACAGCCGCGGCGGGTAGCCGACCGCGAATTCGAGCACCCGCACGCCGGCGCGCTTGGCGGTCAGAAAATGGCCGAGCTCATGGACAACGACCAGCACGACCAAAACGACCGCGAATGTCGCGAGATTCAGCACGATTTCCACTCGGGACCTCCGGACGGGGCGCTCTGCGAGCAATTGTACGTCACGTTGCCCGCTCAGCTGAGCAGAGCGCGCCGAAGTGAGCTGTTCTCTTAGGGAATCCTTAGTTCCGGCAGCGCGCCGGCGCGGGGAAGTGCCGGGCCGTCCGGCTCGCCCCGCACTGTCACCTCGAGCGTGTAGACCCCCGGCGCGAGCGAGGCGGGCAGATCAAACCGCTCCCAGATCCGCTCCCCGATGATGCCGCGCCCGGTCTCGAAAAAGCCGCTGCCGGCGCGCGGCGGGCGGATACGCTCTGCGGCGACCGTTCCGTCCGGGCGGCGCAGCCGCACTTCTTGCCGGTAGCCGTCCACCCGCCAGCCGGGTTCCCAGCGGGCCATCACCTCCCAAACGAGACCGAGCGACCCGGGCTGGAGGTCGACGGCAGCAAGCCGCAGCACCTGCCCGAAGCGCACGTCGGTCACGATGCCGGGCAGCTGCTCCTGCCGCTGGAACAGCGCAAATCCCTCCTCGTTCGCCACAAGGCGGTAGAGCGGGTTCCGCAGGAGCTCCGCCACCTCGCGGTCCCATGTTGCCCGGTCGACCGGGAAGGTTCCCCCTTCGTTATCAAGGATGATGAACTCTGCCCCATGGAGAGCCGGAAAGAGGTACAGATGCTCGCGCCGGCTCAGGTGCGGCGCGAGATTTTCTTGGGCAGAGACACTCGCCTCGGGAGGAATGCGGGCGAACAACTGGGCAGCAACGGCGACGCGCGGCGCAACGACATAGCGCTCGGGGTCAAACCAGCCGCCGCCGGGGCCGGGCCCAAATTCGAGGTAGGTGGCAACCGCCGCCGCTCCCACTCCCAGCGCAATGGCTGAGGTCACGATAGGACGGCGCTCTCGCTGCTGCGCAAGCCGCGCTGTGCCAACCGCTGCCGCTACCGCAACCAGCGGAATGATCACGACGCCATACTGGCGGCCGAGGCTGTATTGGGCAGCATAAGAGCTGAGCAGCAGATAGCCGAACGTCGGCAGCGTGAGGACGAGGAGGGTGGGCGCAAGAACAGGAAGGAAGGCAAAGGGAGCGAAGAAGCTGAGCACAAACTCCAGCTTCACCGGCTGGAGCACGAGAGCGAGCACGAGGTCGGGACGCGTGAGCGCGGTGCGGACAATCTCGTCCGGCGAGCGGCCGAGCGTTTCGTAGCGGCTGACGTAGGTGTAAGCGCCGCTCCCCTCGAACCACGGGATGAGCAGCCCGATCGTGAGGATGGCCCAGGCAATGGCGGCGGTGACGATCGCGGCTCCGAGCGCGATGTCCTGCCTCGCCGCGCGAGGATGGCGGAAGCTGAGGAGGCCGCTCAGCAGCAGCGTTGCGCCGAAGCCGGCGGCGACGAAGGCGATCTCCTCCTTGCAGAGGAGCGCGCCGCTCAGCCAGAGAACGAGCGCGCGGCGGCGGCGGCGGACGAGTGCTTCGGCGGCGAAGGCGAGGGCCGGCACCGCGAGCGCGACTTCATGAAAGTCGTAGAGGACGGTGTGCTGCAGGGTTGGAGTGAGAAAGTATCCGACGACGAGCGCGGGGGGGAGGAGGGGCGACTGCGTCAGCCAGCGCGCTACGCGGTAGACCGGGAGGGCGCCGGCGGCAAGGAGGAGGCTCTGCGCGACAAGGATCGCCCGGACGTCGTTCCACACCCACGTGAGCGGCGCTAGGAGCGCGATCGCCGGCGAAAAGTGGTCGCCGAGGAGGATGGGGTTCGCGAGGTCGTCGATCTTGATGCTGACGGCGTAAGGCCGGCCAACCGCGGTGTTGTAGATCGCTTGGTCGAAGATCGCGAGGTCATAGGCGTTGCTGCGCAGGGCGTTGTGGCGCTGGATCGACAGCGTCGTAAAGACCGCGAGAAACGCAAGCGCTGCCGCCAGCGAAAGGAGAGGCGCCGCGATAGGCGGGACCCGGCGGAGCAACGGCGCGCCGATCGCGCCGACGCCTGCGCCAACCAGTGCCGCGAGCGCAATCGGCCCGAAGGGGGCAAGCGCGACGATCAGCGGCTCGATCGGCTGTTCTCCAGCAGCGAAAGCGCTGCCTCACTGCGCAGGGGCAGCAGATCCGGCAGCCGGTGCAGCGGCAAAACCACAGCCACGCTCGCTCGAACACCCGCTAGAAGAAGAGAAAGAGCACTATCCCGACCACGCCGAGCGCGCCAGCCGCGACCTGAAGCGGCAACCCGACCTGAAGCCATTGGGCATCGGCGTAGAAGAGCAGCAGCCCGAGCCCGAGGGTGACCATGCCGAGGGGCCGCAGCCGCCGGCGCGGGGCCCTCGGCGTTGTCGGCGTCGGCGGTTCGGCGGCATCGCTCGGCTCTTCGACAAGTTCGCCCCGGGCGCCGGCTTGGAAGTTCTTGACCGCCTTGGGGAGCGCGGTTCCCAGCTCGCTCAGCCGGCCGGCGCCGAAAATGATCAGCACGACCAGCAAGATGATGAGAAGCTCGCCGACCCCGATCCCCATGATGCTGCCCTGCTCTCGCTTGGCTACTCGTCCGTCGGGGGATTCTAGCGGCTGACAGGGGTTCTCCCCGGCGCTTTGTCAGCAGCGGGCCCAGCGCGGCGCCGCACCCGGCAAAGAGCGGCCTCTTCCCGCAAGCGCGGCCGTGCCGGAGGAAGCAGGGAGGCTGTTGCCGGCTTGTTTGCTTCGCCCTATACTCACGGCTCGGCTGCCCGGCCGCTCCTTGGGCGGAGAGGTCGGCGGCTAGAGCGCCCATTTCTGGGGGTGGAGATGTCACGCGCTTGGCGAATTGCCCTCTCGTTGGCCGTGCTGGCCGCGCTAGTCGTTCCGCTTGCCCGTCCTCAGCCAGCGACGGCGCAGGCTCGGCTCGACTACGAGATCCCCGGCGGGTGGTTCTATACCCAAGCCAACGGCTCGCCCCTCGGCACGAGCCCGAAAGGCTATGCCGTCACCAATGCGGACGGGGTGCCGTTCTACAACGCTTTCCGCTTTGTCGGCGGGGTCGATGCCATCGGCTACCCGGTCAGCCAGCGGTTTAACTACCAAGGGTTCATCACCCAAGTCTTTCAGAAGGCGGTCTTTCAGTGG
This sequence comes from Dehalococcoidia bacterium, assembly GCA_025054935.1. Taxonomy (NCBI): domain Bacteria; kingdom Bacillati; phylum Chloroflexota; class Dehalococcoidia; species Dehalococcoidia bacterium. The sequence goes on from JANWZD010000004.1 coordinate 109,012, forward strand.
CGGCCGGACCTCGGCAATACGGTCGTCTTCGCTAACGTGATCGACGCGATCGGCGACGCGGGCAAGGATGGCTGGCTCGACGTTGTCCGCTCGACCCCAAATCGCTTGCCGACCAGCTTTGATGAGGGAGCGGCCAACTTCCAAGAGATCATCCGCCGGCGCCAAGCCCTGCTGGATGAAAACCCCGCGATCAAGCAGCGCTATTTCTCCGTGCCTGACCCGATCTCGCTCTATGGCCTGCCGACCTCTCGCGTTGTCGACCGGGGGAACCACTTTGTCGTCCGCTTTCAGCGGGCCGTGATGCAGCACTATAAAGAGGATGTTCCGTGGGCGCGTCGCGGCCAAGTGCTGGTCGCCAATGGCGGCGACCTCGCCAAGGAAGCGGGGATCTTCCCGCCGGAGGCGCTCGTTCCGACAGACCCGCCGGGAACCCCGGGCGCAACGCAGGCGCAGCCTGCCGCCGCTGCTCCGCCTCGCGGCAGCACGCCAACCTATCCCTTCGGCTACGGCTTTCAAATTGACCAAGGCAACTTGGCCTACGGCATTGAGATGACCCGAAAGGCGGGCTTCAACTGGGTGAAGTTCCAAGTGCGCTGGGAGAACCTCGAGCCGACGAAAGGCCAAGTGAATTGGGGTGAGATCGACCGCTGGGTCAATGGCGCGGCGGGATTGCGGATCCTGCTCAGCGTTGTCACCGCGCCTCGCTGGGCGCGGCCGCCCGACACCGACTTCAGCGTGCCCGGTCCGCCCGCCAACCCCCAAGATTTTGCCGATTTCGTCGCCGCTCTCGCTGCCCGCTACAGGGGGAGGGTGCACGCGATAGAGATCTGGAACGAGCAGAATCTCTGGTACGAGTGGGGCGGGCGCGGGCGCAAACTGTCTGCGAAGCAGTACATCGACCTGCTGCGGGCATCGTACACTGCCATCAAGCGCGCCAATCCTGAGATGGTGGTCGTCTCGGGTGCGCCCACCCCAACCGGGGTGAACGACGGCGACATCGCGATCGACGACCTCGTCTATCTCCAACAGATGTACGACCACGGGCTGCGAGACATCTCCGACGCGATAGGGATCCATCCCAGCGGCTACAACAATCCGCCCGACGACTGGATCGACCGCAAGACGGTCCCGACCACCACGTTCAAGGGCCATGGGTCGGTCTACTTCCGCCGGATCGAGCAGTTCCGCGAAGTCATGGTCCAGTATGGCGACGCCAACAAGCAGTTGTGGGCGACCGAGTTCGGCTGGGCAAGCTCGCCGAACCCGTATCCCGAGTACTCCTACGCGCGCGATAACTCGGAGGAGCAGCAGGCTGCCTATCTCGTCCGCGCGTTCCAGATCGGGAGAGAGAAGGGCTACATGGGGCCGATGTTCGTCTGGAACTTGAACTTCGCAGCTGGCGCCGAGCCGGACGACCGCTACGGCAAGCGCGCCTTCTCCGTCCTCTATCCCGATGGGCGGCCGCGGCCGGCCTACACGGCGCTCGCCAACATGCCGAAATAGGCCTGCTCAGCCCGCCGCAGCGCTCCGCCGGCAAGGGAACTGTCTGACCTTCCGAACAGGTGCGCTATAATCGGCATGCGGCACTCTGGCCGGCAGGAAGAATGCTGCCGGCTAGTGCGCTCAGGTCCATACTGGAACGACGTCGAACGAGACGAGTACGCTCCCAGCGAAGCTCAGAGAGCCGCGGCAGGTGTGAGGCGGCGCTGGCGCAGGAGAGGAATGGACTCGGGAGTCGCGGTCCGAACCCCGAACGGGCAGTAGGCGCCGCCGGCTGGCCTCCGTTAGCAGGCACCGGGCATCGCCTTTCGGGCCGTGCTCCGAACGAGGGTCCGCCAGCAGCGGGCTGAAGCAGGGTGGCACCACGGGAAACGCCTCTCGTCCCTCACGGACGCGAGGCGTTTGCGCATTAACCCCAAAACCGCGGAAAGGAGCCGGTGCGTGGAACAGACGAAATATCTCCTCAGCGAATCCGAGATGCCGCGGCAGTGGTACAACATTGTGGCTGACCTGCCGGTGCCCCCGCCTCCGGTGCTGCATCCCGGGACGGGCCAGCCGATTGGCCCGGCCGACCTCGCTCCGCTCTTCCCGATGGCGCTCATCCTCCAAGAGGTGAGCACCGAGCGCTTTATCCCCATCCCCGACGAGGTGCTCGCTGTCTACCGCCTCTGGCGGCCGACCCCGCTCTATCGCGCCCATGCTCTCGAGCGCGCGCTCGGGACGCCGGCGAAGATTTTCTACAAGTACGAGGGGGTCTCCCCGACCGGTTCCCATAAGCCGAACACGGCCGTCGCGCAGGTCTATTACAACAAGCAAGAAGGGGTGAAGCGCATCGCCACCGAGACTGGCGCCGGCCAGTGGGGCAGCGCGCTCGCGTTCGCCTGCAGCCTCTTTGGGCTTGAGGCGAAGGTCTACATGGTGAAGGCGAGCTACTACCAGAAGCCGTACCGCCGCTCGCTGATGGAAGTGTGGGGCGGCTCGGTCACGCCCAGCCCCAGTACCGAGACGAACGCCGGTCGGGCGGTCCTCGCCAAGGACCCCGACTCCCCCGGCAGCCTCGGCATCGCGATCTCCGAAGCGGTCGAAGATGCCGCCAGCCGTGAGGATACGAAGTACTCGCTTGGGAGCGTCCTCAACCATGTCCTAATGCATCAGACGATCATCGGCGAGGAAGCCCTCAAGCAGCTGGCGCTCGCCGACGCCTATCCCGATGTCGTGATCGGCTGCGTTGGGGGCGGCAGCAACTTCGCCGGACTGGCGTTCCCCTTTGTGCGCGAGAAACTGACCGCCGGCAAGCCGACCCGCATCGTTGCCGTCGAGCCTGCCGCCGCGCCGTCGCTCACTCGCGGCAGGTACACCTACGACTTCGGCGATACGGTCGGCATGACCCCCCTCATCAAGATGCACACGCTCGGCCATCAGTTTATCCCCGACCCGATCCACGCCGGCGGGCTGCGCTACCACGGGATGGCGCCGCTCGTTTCGCTCCTCTATGAGCACGGCCTCATCGAGGCGCGGGCCTATCCGCAGAGGACCTGCTTCGAGGCGGCCGTCCAGTTTGCCCGGACAGAAGGCATCGTGCCCGCTCCCGAGTCGTCTCACGCCATCCGCGCCGCGATCGATGAGGCGCTGGCGGCCAAGGAGGCGGGCGAGCGGCGCACGATCCTGTTCAACCTGAGCGGCCACGGCCACTTCGACCTCGCCGCCTACGATGCCTATCTGGCAGGCAAGCTCGAAGATTTCGACTATCCGCCGGAGCGCGTCGCCGCAGCGTTGGCGACCCTCCCCAAGGTGCCGGCATGAAGCGCATTCTCACAGGCGATCGCCCGACCGGCAAAGGCCATCTTGGCCACTATGTCGGCTCGTGGGAGAACCGCGTCAAGCTCCAAGACGAGTACGAATGCTTCTTCCTGATCGCCGACCTCCACACCTTGACGACGGCGGTAGACCGGACCGCGAACATTGCCGAGAACGTGCGCGACCTCGTTCTCGACTGGCTGGCGGTCGGCATCGACCCCGCGAAGTCGACGATCTACCTTCAGTCGCTTATTCCTGAGGTGACGGAGCTGTTCTGGATCTTCTCCTGCCTCGTAACGGTGCCGCGAGCGCAGCGGATCCCCACGCTCAAGGATGTGATGCGCGACTTGCATATCGAAGAGCCGTCGGTTGGGCTGCTCTCCTATCCGATCCTGCAGGCGGCCGACGTGCTGATGGTGCGGGCCGAGCTTGTGCCGGTGGGAAAGGACCAAGAGTCGCACATCGAGCTCCTGCGCGAGATCGCGCGCCGCTTCAATCGGCTTTACGGGCCGGTCTTTCCGGAAGCGCAGGCGCTCACGGGGCGCGTACCGACCCTCGTCGGAACCGACGGCCAAGCGAAGATGAGCAAATCGCTCAACAACGCGATTTTCCTCTCTGACCCGCCCGACGTCGTCGAACAGAAAGTGCGCGGCATGTACACCGATCCGAAGCGGCTGCGGGCGACCGACCCCGGCACGGTCGAAGGCAACCCGGTCTTCATCTATCACAACGTTTTCAACGACAACGTCGAGGAGGTGCGCGATCTCGAGGAGCGCTACCGGACAGGCCGGGTGGGCGATGTCGAGGTGAAGCAGAAGCTGGCGGCAGCGCTCAACCGCTTTCTCGCCCCGATCCGTGAGCGGCGGGCGCAGTTCGAGGCGAAGCCGGGGCTTGTCGATGAGATCATCCTCGCTGGGACGGCGCGGGCGCGCGCCGAGGCGCAAGAGACCTTGCGGCGAGCGAAGGAGGCGATGGGCCTGCCGTACGTGGGCGTGTGATGTACGTTCCGAGCCTCGCGCAATTTCGTGATCTCGCCGCGCGCGGCAATCGCGTGCCGGTCTATCGCGAGATCGTCGCGGATCTTGAGACGCCAGTCTCAGCCTATCTCAAGATCGCGCGTGGCGACTACGCCTTTCTCCTCGAGTCGGTCGAGGGAGGAGAGCGGTTGGCGCGCTACAGCTTCATCGGCGCGGAGCCGTACCTCGTAGTGCGAGCCGATGGCCGAACCGACCCGCTGCTCGCCATCGAGGAGGAGCTGGCGCGCGTTCATCCCGTGCCGGTGCCGGGATTGCCGCGCTTTCATGGCGGCGCGGTCGGCTACCTCTCCTACGATGCAGTCCGCCATTTCGAACGGCTGCCCACCCCGGCTGCCGACCCGCTCGGCGTGCCGGAAGCGGTGTTCATGTTCACCGACACCCTCCTCGTTTTTGACCATCTTCGGCACCGGATCAAGGTGCTCTCCCACGCTCGGGTCAACGGCAACCTTGACCGCGCCTATGCTGAAGCGGTCGACCGGATCGAGGCCCTAGTCGAACGGCTGAATGGGGAGCTGCCGCGCCGTCAGAGCGGCGGACATCTGCCAAGGCGCGAGGAAGTCTGCTCCAACCTCTCGCCCGACCGCTACCTCGCGATGGTCGAGCGGGGCAAGGAGTATATCGCTGCCGGCGACATTATCCAGGTGGTGCTCGCGCAGCGCCTGTCGCGGCGGACGGCGGCGCATCCCTTTTCGGTCTACCGGGCGCTGCGCGCGATCAATCCCTCGCCGTATATGTATTTCCTCCATCTCGCTGAGTGCGACATCGTCGGCGCCTCGCCGGAGATGCTGGTGCGCGTCGAAGATGGCATCGTCGAGACCCATCCGATCGCGGGCACCCGGCCGCGCGGCCGGACCGAGGAGGAAGACGCGGCGCTCGAGGCCGAGCTGCGCGCCGACGAGAAGGAGCGCGCTGAACACATCATGCTGCTCGATCTCGGCCGGAACGATATCGGGCGGGTTGCCCTGCCGGGCAGCGTGCGGGTTACCCAACTGATGGATGTTGAGCGCTACTCGCACGTCATGCACCTCGTTTCCCACGTTGCGGGGCGGCTGCGTCCTGGGCTGACCGCCTTCGATGCACTGCGCGCCTGCTTTCCGGCGGGCACAGTCTCAGGCGCGCCGAAGATCCGGGCGATGGAGATCATTGCCGAGCTGGAGCCAGACCGCCGCGGCCCGTATGCCGGCGCGGTCGGCTACATCAGCTTCGGCGGCAACCTCGACACGGCTATCACCATCCGAACGATGGTGATGAAGGACGGCGTGGCGACGGTTCAAGCCGGCGGCGGCATCGTCGCCGACAGTGTTCCGGAACTGGAATACCAGGAAAGCATCAACAAGGCGACGGCGGTGCTGCGCGCGATCGAAGTAGCCGAAGACCCGGAGAGCGGGCTATGAGGGGCACCGATGATCCTGCTGCTTGACAACTACGACTCCTTTACGTGGAACCTTTATCAATATGTGGCCGAGCTCGGGGCAGAGGTGGAGGTAGTGCGCAACGATCAGGTCACGGTGGAGGACGTTCGAGCGCGGCGGCCGGAGCGGATCATCGTCTCGCCAGGCCCGTGCACGCCGAGAGAGGCGGGGGTCTCCGTCGAACTGATCCGCCGCCTCGGGCCGGAGATCCCGGTGCTTGGCGTCTGCCTCGGCCACCAATGCATCGGCGAAGCGTTTGGGGGGCGCGTCGTGCGGGCGCCGGAGCTGATGCACGGCAAGACGTCGGCGATCTACCACCGCGGGAAAGGCGTCTTCGCCGGCCTGCCAAACCCCTTCGAGGCGATCCGCTATCACTCTCTGATGGTGGCGCCTGAAGACCTCCCCGACGAACTCGAGGTGACCGCTTGGACTGCGTCCGGCATTATCATGGGGCTGCGGCACCGGCGCTATCCGATCGAGGGGGTCCAGTTTCATCCGGAGTCGATCATGACGGCGGTGGGGAAAGACCTGCTGCGGAATTTCCTTTCGCTGCCGGCGCCGGCGGAGGTGGCGCCATGATCGTCGAAGCGCTCGGCCTGCTGGTTGAAGGCCGCTCGCTGCGCCGCGAGCAAGCCGCTGCCGCAATGGAGGAGCTGATGAGCGGCCAAGCGTCGCCGGCCCAAGCCGCCGCGTTTCTCGTCGCCCTCCGCATGAAAGGTGAGACGGTCGAGGAGATCGCCGGCATGGCATCGGTGATGCGCGAGAAAGCAGCGCCGGTGCGTGTCACCGGCGCCGTCATCGACACGTGCGGGACGGGCGGTGACGGCCACGGCACGCTGAACATCTCGACCGCCGCCGCGTTCGTTGCCGCCGGGGCGGGACTGAAGGTCGCCAAGCACGGCAACCGAGGGATGACGAGCAAATCGGGGTCGGCGGATGTGCTCGAGGCGCTCGGCTACCGGGTCGACCTCGAGCCGGAAGCGGTCGCCCGCTCGATCGAGACGGCAGGCTTCGGCTTCATGTTCGCGCAGCGCTATCACCCGGCGATGAGGCATGTCGCCCCGGTACGCCGCGAGATCGCCGTGCGGACAGTGTTCAACCTCCTTGGTCCGCTCACCAACCCGGCGCGGCCGGTGGCGCAGGTGATCGGTGTGCCCAGCCCGGCGGTTGCCGAGAAGATAGCCGCCGCGCTCCGCTTGCTCGGCGTCCAGCGCGGCATGGTCGTCGCCGGGCCGGACGGGCTCGACGAGATCGGGCTGCACGGCCCAACCGAAGCGTTCCTGCTCGGTCCGGAGGGGATTGAACGCCGGACGATCGAGCCGGCGATGGTCGGGCTCTCTGAGGCGCCGCTCGCCGCGGTCGCGGGGGGCACGCCCCAAGAGAACGCCGAGATGATCCGCGACATCTTCGCCGGTATGGGTGGTCCGCGCCGGGATATCGTTCTCCTCAATGCCGGCGCGGCACTCTTCGTCGGCGGGCTGGCACCGACCTGGGAAGAAGGGGTTGCCTATGCCGCCGAAGTGGTCCGCGCCGGACGGGCGCGCGAGGCGCTCGAGCGCGCTGTTGCCGTGAGCCAAGCAGCGTGAGCGAGTTTCTCAGCCGCATTGTTGCCGACCGCCGCGCCGACCTCGCAGAGGCGATGAGGCGCCTGCCGCTCGAAGCGCTGCGCGCGCGCTGCGCGGCGCTGCCGCCGGCGCTCGATTTTGCGGCACCGTTTCGCCGGCCTGGCGTCCAATTGATTGCGGAGATCAAGCGCACCTCGCCCGCCAAAGGCCGCCTCAATGCCGCGCCAGACCCTGTTGCCCTCGCTCGCGCTTATGCCGAGGGCGGGGCGGCGGCGATCTCGGTCCTGACCGAGCCGCGCCATTTCCACGGCTCGCTCGACGACCTCGCGGCCGTCCGGACGGCCTTGCCGGCGATGCCGCTGCTGCGCAAGGACTTTCTGCTGGACCCCTACCAAGTGTGGGAGGGTCGCGCCGCCGGCGCCGATGCCGTGCTGGTCATCGTCGCAATCGTCGACGACGCGCTGCTGTGCTCGCTGCTCGAGACGTCACGCGCGGCCGGCGTCGCGGCGCTCGTCGAGGTCAACACGCCGGACGAGGTGGCGCGCGCGGTTGCGGCGGGGGCCGCGATCATCGGCATCAACAACCGCAACCTGCGCACGTTCGAGGTCGATCTCCGGACGACCGAACGTCTGCGCCCGCTGATCCCGCCCGACCGGATCGTGCTGTCGCTCAGCGCTATCGCCACGGAGGAGGATGTCCGCCGCCTGATCGCGTGGGGGGTGGATGGAATGCTCGTTGGAGAAACGCTGATGCGCTCGGGCGACCCGCGCCGGACGGCCGCCAAGCTGACCGCTTGGGGGCAGGCCGGCGTGACGGCGGTGTCATGAGCGTCGCGGTCAAGATCTGCGGCCTGCGCGACCCGGCCGCAGTCGAAGCGGCGGTTGAAGCGGGCGCCGAGTTCATCGGGTTTGTCTTCGCGCCGAGCCCGCGCCGTGTCGCTCCTGAGGAAGCGGCCGCGCTCCGCCGGCGGGTCCCCCGGGGAGGGCCGCAGATTGTCGGTGTCTTCGTCAACGAGGCGCCGGCGACTGTGCGCGCGATCGCCGATACGGTCGGACTGGACATCGTGCAGCTCTGCGGCGCGGAGTCGCCGCAGGCGGAGTGGGGTCGTCCAGTCATTCGGGCAATCCGGCCGGCGGGGCGCATCCCTTGGCGCGCTCTCGCGCCATGGGTGGCTGGCGGGGCGCGGCTGCTGGTCGACTCTTTCAAGCCGGGGACGTTCGGCGGGTCGGGCGAGCTCGGCGATTGGGGGCTTGCGGCGCGGATTGCGCGTCGCTGGCCGATCCTGCTCGCCGGCGGGCTGCGCCCGGACAATGTTGCCGCCGCGATCGCCGCAGTCCGTCCTTGGGGCGTCGATGTCTCGAGCGGCGTCGAAACGGCTGGCCGAAAAGACCCTGCGAAGATCCGCGCTTTCGTCGACCAGGCGCGAGCTGCTTTCCCGAAAGAAGGAGAACGCCGATGACAAGCGTGCTTTCCCGGCCGGACTCCCTCGGCCGGTTCGGTCCCTTCGGCGGACGCTTCGTCCCTGAGACGCTGATGCCGGCGCTCGCCGAGCTCGAATACGCCTTCATCGAGGCGCGTGCTGACCCAGGCTTCCAGTCAGAGCTGGACCGGCTGCTGCGCGAGTACGTTGGCCGGCCGACGCCCCTCACCTTCGCCGAGCGGCTGACCGCGCATGCGGGCGGGGCGAAGATCTTCCTGAAGCGGGAAGACCTCGCGCACACCGGCGCTCACAAGATCAACAACGCTCTCGGTCAAGCGCTGCTCGCCAAGCGGATCGGCAAGCGGCGCGTCATCGCTGAGACCGGCGCCGGCCAGCATGGCGTCGCGACCGCGACTGTCTGCGCGCGGCTTGGCCTCGAATGCGCTGTCTACATGGGCGAAGAAGACATCCGCCGCCAATCGCTGAATGTCTTCCGGATGCGCCTGCTCGGTGCGGAGGTGATCCCGGTCAGCAGCGGCAGCCGGACGCTGAAGGATGCGATCAACGAGGCAATCCGCGACTGGGTTGCCAATGTGCGGACGACCCACTACCTGATCGGCAGCGCTGTCGGGCCGCACCCCTATCCGTGGATCGTCCGCGAATACCAATCGGTGATCGGCCGCGAGGCGCGGGCCGCCATCCTTGAGTTGACCGGCAAGCTGCCGGCGGCGGTAATCGCCTGCGTCGGCGGCGGGTCGAACGCGATCGGCATGTTCTACCCCTTCGCCGAGGACGCAGGGGTCCGGCTGATCGGCGTTGAGGCGGCCGGCGCGGGCCTAGAGACCGGCAAACATGCTGCAACCCTCGTTGCCGGCGAAGTCGGCGTTCTCCACGGGGCGCGGAGCTATGTCCTCCAAGACGAATGGGGCCAAGTGCGGGAGACGCACAGCATCTCGGCCGGCCTCGACTATCCGGGCGTCGGCCCTGAGCATGCTTTCTTCCGCGAGATCGGGCGCGCTGAATACCGTGCCGCGACGGACGCAGAGGCGCTTGAGGGCTTCCAGCTGCTCTGCCGCACTGAAGGGATCATCCCCGCGCTCGAGCCGGCGCACGCCGTGCTGACGGCGGTTGAGGTGGCGCGGTCGCTGCCGGCCGACGAATCGGTCATCCTCAACCTGAGCGGGCGGGGCGACAAGGATATGCAGACCGTCGCCGCGGCGCTCGGGATCGTGCTCTAAAAGCCGCGCCCCGACCGCCAAATGCGCGTGCCGACCTCCCGCTGGGCGGCCGCTGCGCGACCATTTCGTGCCGCCGCTGCGAGACCGGCAGTACGGCCGCGGAGCGACTGACGGAGGGCGCGCTCTCGCTCCGCCTGAGGCCAAGAGCGTCTTCCGCTCGTGCAGCAGCGCCGCTGGGTTGACGCCGAATGCGGCCGCTCCTGCCCCGAAAGCGGACGAACGGCCCGCAGGACGGGTCCAGCGTTCCGTCCACGCCGCCAACCGTAAGCGCCCAAAGGGCGTCATTGCGCCGGCGGTCGCGATCGCTGCCTGGCTTCTGGGTGGGCATCCACTTGAACTGCGGTCAGCGGAGGCGGAGCGAGTAGAGATAGGCGTCGATAAGGACTAGCCCCGCCACGATCGCGGGCGCGAGCGCAAACATCCAAGTTAGGCCCGCCGTCAGCTCGATGGGGACGACTAGGGCGTAGAGCCCGATGACGACGAGCACCGGCGCAAGCTGGATCATCCGCCGGCCGGCGTGGTAGTTCACGGCGTACCAATGGCGGTCCGACTTGAGGGCGTTCGGAAAGCGCGCGCCGTACCAGCCGCGCGGAACGCGCCGCAGGTAGAGAGGGAGCGCCAAGAGAATGAATGCTGCCCCCGCTGCCACATTGATTGCGCCGAGCCAGACCGCCATCGCTCGCTCCGGGGGAGGGCGGCTCCTTGACACCGCTCGCCTTCGCCCTTAACGTGACGGCGGGATCGTAGTGGAAGGAGCACGGCATGACGATGACCACCCTGCGGCCAGAGACGGCCGCGGCCGAGGGGTTCCAGCCAGATATCATCGCGGTCGGCGCGGGGACGGCCGGCTTGATCCTTGCCTACTCGGCGGCCGAGGCCGGGGCGCGGGTGCTCTTGCTCGAAAAGACGAACCGCGTCGGCGGCACGCTCTATGTCTCGAGCGGGATGTTCTCAGCCGGCGGCACGCGGCGCCAGCGCGAGCGCGGCATCGACGATTCGCCCGATGAGCATTTCGCTGACATCCTCCGCATCAGCCGCAACACCGTGAACCGTGAACTTGTCCGCCGCTATGTCGACCTCGCGCCCGCCTTTGTCGACTGGCTGCAGGACAACGGCTTCGAGTTTGAGGAGAGCTGCCCCGTCATCATCTATGGCCACGAGCCGTATAGCAAGCCGCGGACCTATTGGGGCGCGGAGAACGGCCGTTCCTTGCTCAAGCTGCTCAACCGCCTGCTCGAGCCGCACTTTGCGAGCGGCCGTGTCCGTGTCGTCTTCAACGCGCCGGCGGAGCGGCTCGTGATGGAGGGCGATCGCGTTGTCGGGGTGGTCGCTGCTGGCCGCGACTACCGCGCGCCGGCAGTCGTTCTGACAACGGGCGGCTATTCAAGCAGCCCCGAACTGTTCGCTCGCTTCACGGGCGGGCGGCGGCTCGTCTCGATCGGCAATCCCGCCTCAACGGGCGATGGGCTGCTGCTTGGGGAGGCGGTCGGCGCGCAGCTTGTCGGCTCCGAGTATTTTCTCCCCACTTTCGGCGGGATCGAAGACCCCGATCATCCCGGACGGGTCTACACCTCCGCGCCCGACGAGTGGGATATCACTGCCCGGCTGGTGCCGCAGACGCGGATGCCCTGGGAGGTGTGGGTCAACCAGCGGGGCGAGCGCTTCATCCGCGAGGATGAGGAGAGCGTCGATAACCGCGAGCGGGCGCTGCTTCACCAGCCCGACATGCGCTTCTGGGTCGTCTTCGACGACCGCATCCTTGAAGAGTCGCCGCCGCTGATCCTCCGCTGGCCCGCGCCGGAGATCCGCGCGAAAGCGAAGGAGGGGCGGCTTGTCCTTGCCGCTGATACCATCGACCGCCTGGCGGCGAAGATGGACGTTCCTGCAGCGACGCTGCAGGCGACGATCGATGCCTACAACGCGGCGCTCGCTGCCGGCGCTCCCGACCCGCTTGGCCGCCAGCACCGGCCTCTCCCTATCGTTCAGCCGCCGTTCTACGCCATCAAGCAGCAGGGGATCGTCCTGCGGACGTGGACCGGGCTTCGAGCCGACCGCGACTTGCGCATCCTCCGGCCGGACGGCACGCCGATCGCGGGGTTATACGGAGTGGGCGAGGTGCTCGGCGCCGCCACCTTCAGCGGCGACTCCTTCTGCGGCGGGATGAGCATCGGTCCGGCGCTCGTCTTCGGCCGGGAGCTCGGCCAGCGTCTCGCTCGGCAGGTTGCCGCCGCTGCCTGAGCGGCACGCTGACTCTGCTAGCATTCGCGGCGATGGCCAAGCCGCTCGCCCTGTCGCTGGTCATTCCGGCGTATAACGAAGCCCGCCGCCTGCCGCGGACGCTCGCCGCGCTCGCGCGGGCGCTTGCCGCTCGGCCGGAGCGGTGCGAGGTGATCGTCGTCGATGATGGCAGCCACGACGGCACTGCCGATGTCGTCCGCGCTGCCCGCCTGCCCGGCCTGCGCCTGATCTCCTACCAGCCGAACCGGGGCAAAGGCTACGCCGTCCGCACCGGCATGCTGTCGGCGAGTGGGGCGATCGTCGGCTTCATGGACGCCGACCTTTCGACTGACCTCGCCGCGATCGATACTGCTCTGCGCGAGATCGCGGCAGGATGGGACATCGTCATCGGCTCGCGCGCGCTTCCGGGAGCCCAGATCATCGTTCCGCAGCCGCGCTACCGGGTCGTCGCCACGCGGATCTTCAATCTCCTTCAAGTCGCCATGTCTGGCGTGCGCGGCTACGCCGATACCCAATGCGGGTTCAAGATGATGACAGCCGCGGCAGCGCGCGACATCTTTCGCCGTGCCCGCATTGATGGCTTCATGTTCGACATCGAGCTGCTCTTCCTAGCGGAGCGGCTCGGCTACCGCGTGCGCGAGGTTCCGGTTACGTGGACGAACGACCCGGCCTCGCGCTTGCGCATCGTTCGCGACACCGCCCGCATGTTCCGCGACTTGGCCCGCATCCGATGGGCGGGGCGCACGCTCCGGCCGCGCCGCCGTCACTCGGCGATGGCGACGATGCGGAAGCCGCCCGCCTCGCCAAGCAGGCGCGCCGTCGGGACACTCTCCTCACCGGCAAGCCAGCGCGACCAGGGGCGAGGATAGGCATTGCCGATGAGGATGACAGTCGCGCCGTAGCGGCGCGCGAGCGCGATCGCCTCGGCAGGCGGCAGGTTCGGCATGACAATGGCAGGCTGACCGCTGATGGCGGCGTAGGTCCCGGGGTCGGCGGCGACGACGGTCGCTCCTGGCGCGCTCGCCTCGACGACGGCAGCCGCGGCCGCGAGCGCGCTGCGCCAGCTGCGCCACTCGCTCACCTGCTGCCAGCCGAGACCAGTGCCGGCGACGATCGCTCCTCCGAGCGCGATCAGCGCGAGCCGCTGCCGTGCTTGGGCGGGCGGGAGCCGCCGGCGTGCCGCGAGCCAGTCGGCGACGCGATGGAGGCCGAGAACCGCGCCGGCCGCGAAGGCGGGGATGAGCGCCGTCAGGCCGTGGGCGAAGGCGCCGCGCCCCCGGGGTAAAGGCAACAAACACGACGCTGACACCAGCAGCAGGCCGAGATAGACGAGCGGCGCGGGCCGCCGCTGGAGGAGCAGCCCGGCCAGTCCGACGGGGGTCCAGAAGAGATGGCCGAGCAGCGCCAGCACCGCGAGGTTGAGGCCAAGGGCGACCAGCTTTTCGCCTGCGATCGTGCCGACCCCGCGTCCCCACCAGTCGGCTGCGGTCGCGCCGCCGGGGCGAAAGAGGTCGTTGTATTCGGTCAGCCAGACCGTCGCCACGCCGATGAACGGCGGCCAGCCGAACGTCGCGGCGTTGCGGATGACCCACGGAGCGACGACTGCTCCGAACGCAGCCGCGCCGAGCAGAGCCGCTGCTGGGTCGCGACGGAGCCGAACGATGATGAGGGCAGCGAGCAGCAGGAACCCATCGGCGCGGGCGAGCTGCGCGAGGCCGGCGAACGCACCGCCAAGAAGGGCGCTCCGTCTCCCTGCGCGGTCGGCGAGGATGAGCGCGAGCGCGCCGAGCGGCGCGAACACCGTCATCGGGTCGGTGGTCGCCCAATGCGCGGCGACGCTCCCCGCAGTCAGCGCGAGGCCTGCCGCAATCCACTCGTCGGCGGGAGTGCCGCCGGCGATCCGCGTCAGCCAAGCGGCGATCGGCGCGAGGAGGGCCGAGAGGAGCAGACCGGGCAGGACGGCGGCCGGCCAGCTGTCTCCGGTCAGCAGCAGCCCGCCGGCGGCCAGCAGCGCGCCGAGCGGCATCCAGTAGTCGTGACTGGGGTGGATGACGGCATCGGGCAGCCGCAGCCAGTGCCAGATCACCGGCGCGGTCAGCCCCTCGCCCGCCGCCAGCCGCTTGGCGACCAGCAGCTGGTAGGAGGCATCGAGGTAGCCTGGTCCGTCGACCGGGAAGAGCCAGAGCAGCCGAGCGGCGACAGCGACGGCGAAGAGAGCGAGCAACCGGCTAGCTCCGGCAGGCATGGCCTCGCGATGAGAGGACCGGCGGTTACACCGCCAGCCGCGCTGCCGTCTCCTCGGCAAGGCGGGAGCGCCAATAGGCGAGGATCCGGTCGATGCTGACAGAGAGGGGGATCTCGGGCGCCCAGCCGGTGTCGGCGCGGAGCTTGCTGTTATCGCCGAGCAGGATCGGCTCGTCGCTCGGCCGAAGCCGGGCCGGGTCTTCCTCGACCGTGACCGTGACGGCGGTCTTCGAGAGGACGAGGGCGAGCACGTCCCTGATCACCGGCGCCTCGCCCGAGCAGAGGTTATACGGCTCTCCTGGCCGGCCCCGCTCGAGGAGCAGCCAGAGCGCTCGGCAGACGTCGCGCACGTCGGTGAAGTCGCGGCGCGGCGTCAGGTTGCCAACGCGGACAACGGGCGGCCGCAGTCCCGCTTCGATCTCGGCGACCTGCTTGCAGAAGGTCTGGACGGCAGTGCGCTCGCCCTGGCGCGGCCCGATGTGGTTGAACGAGCGGGTGATGTAAGTGCGCAGCCCGAAGTTGGCGAAATACTGGTAGGCGAGCAGCTCTTGCGCGACCTTGCTGACGCCGTACGGACTGAGTGGCCGCAGCGGCATCGTCTCGACGATCGGGCAGTCCTCCGGCCGGATGAAGCCATATTCCGCGCTCGAACCGGCGACATGGACAGCAGTGTGCGGCGAGCGATGGCGGACCGTCTCGAGGAGGTTGATCGTGCCGATGACGTTTGCTTGGACGGTGAGGGCGGGGGCGTCCCACGACTCTGAGGGATAGCTCTGGGCCGCGAGGTGGAAGATGCGGTCCGGCCGGCTGATCGCGACGGCGCGCTCGACGGAGGAACGGTCTTCGATATCGCCCTCGATGATCTCGATGCGGCCGATAAGGTGGCGGATAGTTGCCGGGTCGCTGCGCCAACGCTTGAAGCCGTAGACCTTCACTCCTGGCTGCTCAAGCAGGTATTCAGCCAGATGACTGCCGACGAGGCCGGTGATGCCAGTGATCAGCACGTTCATCGTTCTTTCCTTCGAACCGAGCGCCCCTGCTGGCGGATGATGCAAAAGCCGCCGTCGTTGAACAGCGCGGAGATCGCCGGCGGGCGCATCCCAAGCACAAGGCCGGGCTGAAACCGCTGCCCAGCCGCATCGGACACGGCCGCGACGCTCGGGTTTGGCGGTCTGAGAAGCTCTTGCACGTTCGACAAAGCTTGACGGATGCGGTCGCCCAGGGCAAGCAGCGTCGGCTGGCTGGCGGCCGCTCGATGCCGGACGGCGGCCGACCGGCCGCTGCCGGGTGCTGGTCGGCTTCCCGCTGACAGCGTAGACCGCCTCCGGATCGGAGAGGGAGAAACCTGCCCGCGCGGCTCCCCCGCTCGACCGGCTCGGCGCGGCGCGGCGGGGGAGACCCCGGAACCGGCCCGCGACCGGCCCGGCCGGCAGCAGAATGCCAGCGCCTCCGCTGCGGCTGGAGCAGCGCGGTCCCGATCCCAGCCAGCACGAGCGCCGCTGCGAGCGAGAAGAACTCGGCGGCGGAGGGGCCGCGAGGCCGCCTCGCGCTGGCGCCTCGCCGGCGACGGCGGCAACCGCGTCGGCGGTGTAGCAGCGGTCCGCCGACTGCTTCGCCATGGCGCGCTGGCAGATGTCGTCCGCTGCCAACCAGCTTAGCGATCCCGACGTCAGCCGGCTTCACCCGGGGCTGGCGGAGTGGGGCGCCGTTGTCGGCTCCTCGCAGCAGAACATTCGACAGCTACAGGTCGCGATGGACGATGCCGCGGCCGCGAGCGAAATCGAGGGCGGCGGCAAGGTGCTGAACGACGGGCAGGGGGAGCGATCTCGCGGGGACGGCATCGCGCAGGGGGCTGCCGGCAGCGTAGAGAGGCGATACCGTCCGATGCGCCGAAGGGACGATCGGGGAGGAGCTACCGCTGCTCAAGGCGCCCGTCGCCGCAGCCCCTGCCGGAAGCGCTCGAGGAAGGTCAAGTCGTGCTGGAACGAGGGCGGCAGCGCCGGCCATTCTCCCCTCACGCCGGCGCCGCCTTCGTCCGCCGCTCTCGCGCGGGTGCTGTCAGCGCACAGCCGTGCGCGCCGGCAGCGGCACGCCGACAGCTCTGTCTAGTCGCCGGCGAGCACCTTGAGGCGGCGCCGAACGACTGCGACCACCGGCGGCGGATCGGACTGGCGCCGAAAGCGCAGCGTGGGGAACGTCAGCCGCTCTCGGCGTACGAGGAATTGCAGCACCGTCAGCACGACGGCGAAGGCGGCGCCAAAGGCGAGCGCGGCCTGCGTGCCGAAGAGGGGCCGAACATCCCCGGTCACCTTCAGGGCAAAGACAGCGCCGGCAGCGCTTTGGCGGAGCGAGACGCGCTGCGCCGCGACGATCCCGACTGCGGCCTGGTCGACACGCGCCCGCCGGCCGGCGAGCACGACCGGCGCCCGGCTCTGGTCGAGCGTGACATCGCGCCCCGCCACCATGCCGGCTGCGGCATTCGGGCCGAGCCGGACTGTGCCGCCGGTGACCGCGCCGGCGCCGCTTTGGAGGAGGTCCACCTGCTGCGCCGAGACGCGGCCGAGGCCGGCTTGGCGGACAGTGACGACGTCGGCGTGAACATCGCGCAGGCTGCTCTGCCGGATATCGACCCGCCGGCCGACGACATCCCGCACGCCGTCCTGCTCGATCTCGCGCCGCTTCGGCAGGTCCTCGGCCGCCCGTGCGGGAGGAACTTGTCGTAGCCGCTGTCCGTTGTCATTCGTCATCATTCCTCCACCGAGCGCTCGCGGGGATGGTCGTGGCGCGCTGACTGATTAGCGCGGCGTGGTCAGTTCTACCAATCGGCGGAGGTCAGCCTCCAGCCGCCGAATATACTCGCCGTAGCCGGCGAAGTCGCCCGCCCGCAGCCGCTCGTGCGCCCGATCGTACTGCTCTTGGGCCGACCGGGCGAGCGCAGCGATGTCGCTCGAGACGGAGGGGGGCAGCCCGGTCGGCGTGGTCGGTCCGGCAGGCGGCGTGCCCGTGGGCCGCTGGCCGTC
This sequence comes from Dehalococcoidia bacterium, assembly GCA_025054935.1. Classification (NCBI taxonomy): domain Bacteria; kingdom Bacillati; phylum Chloroflexota; class Dehalococcoidia; species Dehalococcoidia bacterium. The sequence continues at coordinate 126,483 of JANWZD010000004.1, forward strand.
GAGCAGCCGTGCCAGCGCCTCCTCGAAGGTCGGCTCCATCACGATCCGGGTGGCGGTTGCCAGCACGACGCGCTTCAGCTCCGGAAGTTGGCTCCGCTCGGCTTGGAGGTAGATCGGCTCGACATAGAGCAGCGTCTGCTCGAGCGGAATGACGAGCAGATTGCCGCGCCCGACCCGTGTCCCCTGCTGGTTCCAGAGGGCGAACTGCGAGGAGATGACGGGGTCTTGGTTGATGCGCGCCCCGATTTGGGCCGGACCGAAGACGACCCGGTCTTTCGGGAAGCGGATCGCGACCAGCTTGCCGTACTGATCGCCGTCCGACCGCGCGGCGAGCCACGCGATCATGTTGTCGCGCCGGTTCGGCGTGTAGGGAAGGATCTGGACAAATTCCTCCCGCGTCTCCCCCGGAATGCGGAGGATGACATAGTACGGCTCCATCGGGGGAGTGCCGGCGCCGTAGACATCGGTCGGGATCGACCACTGGTCCTCGCGGTTGTAGAAGACCTGCGGGTCCGTCATGTGATAGGTCTGAAACATCGTCGCTTGGATCGTGAAGATCAGTTCGGGATAGCGCCGATGGGCGAGCAGATTCGCCGGCATCTCGCTCAGCGGCCGGATCATGCCCGGGAACACCCGCGACCAGGTCCGGATGATGGGGTCGTCTGGGTCGGCGAGGTAGAGGATGACCGAGCCGTCGTAGGCGTCGATTGTCGCCTTGACGCTGTTGCGGATGTAGCGGATCGTGCGATCGCCGCGGCGGTACGGCTCGGCATAGGGGAACTGGTCTGAGATCGTGTAGCCGTCGAGCATCCAGACGAGCCGTCCGTTATCGACGACGAGATACGGGTCGGGGTCGATGAGGAGAAACGGCGCGATCCGCGCCAGCCGCTCGCGGATGTTGCGGGCGAACAGGATCTGCGAATTCGGCCCGATGTACTGCGAGAGGACGATATTGCCATCGGCGAAACGCCAAGCGAAGAGCAGCCGCTTCCACGGCTGGTCGAGGCGGACGCCGCCGCTGCCGCGGAACTCGGTCGAGACGTTCTCCTCGCCGCGCGGGTAGTCGAACTCGAGGTCGGGCACGGTAGTGTTGACGATGACGTAGCCGTCGGTCCGCTCGCCGAAATAGATCGCCGGCCGCGTCAGCGGGATGTCGCCGACTGGCGGCACGTCGCGGATGAGAAAGCGCGGCAGCCCCTCGGGGGTCACCTCGTTGGCCGTGCTCATCGCGACGCCGTAGCCGTGGGTAAACTGCAGCCGCCGCGTCACCCAGTTTTGGGCGCGGTCGGGCAGGCGTGCCTGCACCAGTTCGCGCGCGCCGAGCATCACTTGGCGAAGCTGCCCGTTGATGACATAGCGGTCGACATCGATGTCGGGGAACTCGTAGTACAGCCGGATGCTCTGGATCTGGTTGTAGGTGTCGCGCAGGAAGCGATAGTCCCAGAGGCGCAAGTTGGCAAGCGTCTGACTGTTGCGCGCGACGTCGGCGGCGGTCAGCTCATCCCGCGGGGTAAAGGGGCGTTCCTCGATGGCGTCAAGGCCGAATGCCCGGCGCGTGAAAGCGATGTTCCGCTCAAGATAAGGCAGCTCGTTCGACAGTTCGCTCGGCTCGACGACGAAGCGCTGGACGGCAGCAGGCCACACCCCGAGCAGGATGACTGCCATCGTCACCCAGACCCCGGCGGCGACGGCAAGCGGCCAGAGAGCGCGGACCCAGAGATTAGCGAGCAGCGCAACCGCGCCGAGCGCCGTGATGCTGCCGAGGATCTCGAGCGCGGGCAGCCGGGCGTTGACATCGGTGTAGCCTGCTCCGTAGACCGCTCGGCCGGCAGAGAAAAGCACCTCGTAGCGGTCCAGCCAGTAGCCGCCCGCGACCAGCAGAAGGAGGAGAGCCGCCAAAACGGAGCCGTGCCCAATGACGGGACGGCTGCGCGCCGCGCGCAGCCCGTCGCCTGCTAGCAGGATGACATAGGTCACGACCACGGCGACAAGGGTCAGGAAGACGAGCGAGAGTGCGGTGCTGTGCGCGAGGCGGAGCAGTGGCAGCGTGAAGAAATAGAAACTGATGTCGTTGCCGAAGACGGGATCGGCGAGGCCGAAGCGCTCCGCGTTGAGGGCGAGCAGGATCGTCGCCCACTCGCTGCCGACGGCAAGCCCGATGATCAGCGCGACCGCGCCGGCGGCGAGGACGACCGCCCAGTTCGGCCCGGCGCCGGGTCCCACCCATTCCTCCCGCGGGATGTACGACGGCAGCCGCGGTCCGCCGATGCGGCGGGCGATGACGAGGTTGACAAGCACAAAGAGAAACGCGGCCGCCCCACTGGCGAAGGCGAGTGTCCAGCGCGCTGTCACTGCTGTCAGAAAGACGGCGCCGTAGCCGAGCGCGTCGAACCAGAGGAAATCGGCGACCTGGCCGCCGACGATAAGCAGCAGCAGGAACATCGCTGCGACAACAAGGGCAGCGATGCCGATGGCGCGGGCGCAGCCGCTCGGGCGCGTGCTTGGCAGCCGCGAGGGCATCCGCCCCGGGTTTGGCCAGCGCTCAAACGTCGTCATTGTCGGTCACGCTGTCGAGGGGGTCGGCGCGCCGAGCACGAGCGTGCCGCTCTCTTCACGGAGCGCTCGGCCAAGCGCGCCGGGCAACCGGCCGTCGGCGATGACGGCGCGTCCCGCTGCAAGCCCAGCCTCGACCTTCGGGATCATGCCGCTGGCGATCACGCCGGCATCGATCAGCGCGCGCGCCGTTACCGGGTCGAGAGCGGGAAGGAGCGACCCGTCCGCGCCGCGCACCCCCGCGACGTCGGTGAGAAAGATCAGCCGCTCGGCCTCGAGGGCGGCCGCGATCGCCCCGGCGGCAGTATCGGCGTTCAGGTTGTAGAGCGCGCCGTCGCGCCGGCCGAGCCCGATCGGCGCGACAACAGGCACAAGCCCGGCGTCAAGCAGCTGGCGCAGAATTGCGGGGCGGACCTCGGCGATGGCGCCGACGAAACCGAGCTCCGGGTCGGCCGGCTCGACGAGCAGCAGGCCGCCATCGGCGCCCGTCAGCCCCACGGCCGGAGCGCCGGCGCGCCCCAGTTCGGCGACGAGCTGGGTGTTGACGAGGCCGCCGAGGACGCCGAGCACCACCTCGAGGCTCATTGCGTCGGTGACGCGCAAGCCGCGGACGAAGCGTGTCGGCGCGCCGAGGCGGCGCAGCCACTCAGTGATCGCTTTGCCGCCGCCGTGGACGACGACGACGGGCAGACCGGCGCGGGCGAGCGCGGCGAGATCGGCAAGGGAGGTGTCGTGGTCGCCCAGCGTGCTGCCGCCAAGCTTGACGACAATCGGCCGCTGCGAATGGTCCGCCATCGGCACTCCTGCAGAATGGTTCACGTAATCCTACACGCTCGCGCACCGTCAAGCTGCAGCCGCTTGTCGAAACTTGCCCTGCCGAGTACAACCTAGTTCGATGCGCGTGCTGATCACGGGCGGAACGGGATTTCTCGGCCAGCAGATCGCCCGCGAGCTGATTGCGGCCGACGAGACGCCCGTGATTGCGGGACGCGCCCTCGACCGGCTTGACCCCGCGCTCGCCCGGGCGGTCGAGACGCGCTCCCTCGACCTGCGTGAGCACGAGGCGGTCGTCGCGGCGTGTGCCGGCGTCGAGGCGGTCGTCCACGCCGGCGCGCTCTCGGCGCCGTGGGGCCCGCCGCGCCTCTTCCGCGCCGTCAACATCGGCGGCACCGCATCTGTCATCGCCGGCTGCCGCCGTCATGGGGTCCGGCGGCTGGTCTATGTCTCGTCGCCGAGCGTTGTCTTCGACGGCCGCGATGTCGTGCGCGCCACTGAAGCGGCGCCCTTTCCCCGCCGCTTTCTCTCCGACTATGCGCTGACGAAGAAGATCGGCGAAGACCTCGTCCGTGAGGCAGCGGGCGACCTCGAGACGGTGATCGTGCGCCCGAAAGCGCTGTTCGGTCCGGGCGACACGGCGCTCCTTCCGCGCCTGATCGCGGCGGCGCGCCGGCGCCGGCTGCCCCTTATCGGCGATGGACGGAACCTCGTCGACCTGACCTACGTGGAGAATGCGGCGCAGGCTATCGTCCTCGCCCTGCGCTGCCCGCGCGCTGTCGGCCGGACGTACACGATCACGAATGGTGAGCCGGCGCTGCTCTGGGAGGTTATCCGCCGCGTGCTCGCTCACCTCGGCCTTCCCCCGCCCGGTCCGCGGCTGCCGCTGCGCGCAGCCCTTGTCCTCGCCCGCATTCTGGAGGCTGCTGCCGCGCGCAGCGGCCGCGAGCCGGCGCTCACCCGCTACACCGTTCTGCTGCTCGCTCGAACCCAGACCTACGACATCGCGGCGGCGCGCTGCGATCTCGGCTATCAGCCCCGGATCTCCCTCGAGGAGGGAATTGCCCGCACGCTGGCGGCGCTGCGGCAGGCGGCATGACCGCAGGTGCCTTCGACCTGCTCGACACCGGTTCCTGCCGTGCCTCCGAACATCACCCCGTGCGGGGCAGCGCGCGGCGCGCCCGTCGCTGCCGCGCCCTTGTCGGCCTGAACCGCCATCCGGAGCATGGGGTCGTTCTCTGGGAGGCGGGCTATGCGCCCCGCATTCTCGCCGTGACGGCGCGCTTTCCGTATCGGCGCTCCCGGCTCGCGACGCCGCTTCTGCTCGACGGGCGGCTGCCGCCGCTGCCGAGTTGGCCGCACGGGATCGCTGCGAGCGAGGTCCGGACGATCAGATCACATCGCTGGCCTCCCCGATCTTCCGGCGGCGCGGATCGTTGCCCCAGCCGGAGCATGGGAGGATGCCGCGGGCTGCGGCGGGGCGTGCTTCCGGCGCTGCTGCCGAGCCGGGCGCGGCGTCAGCCGATCGCGTGCTTCGAGGGCCCGACCCTGCCCGGCCTTGGCCCACCCTACACCCTGCTTGGCGACGGCAGGGTCCGGCTGGTCCGTCTCCCGGGCCACCGCCGCGGCCAGCTCGGCGCGCTGCTGCGCACCATCGATGGGCTGCTGTTGCTCGCCGCCGACGCCTGTTGGTATAGCTGCTCGCTGCGCGAGGAGCGGCTGCCGCACCCGACCACGAACCCGTTCGTCGACGATCGCGTGCTGTCCGCGCGCCGATCGGGGCGCGCTTCACTGCCCCCGGCCCGCTCTCCCGATCGTCCCGACACACTGCCCTGAAGCGTATCAGCGGCAGTTCGGCCGCTCGGCGTATCTCGAATGAGCCTCGCGCTCCAGTTCGTCCGCGCTCGGCTGCGCGGCGGCGGGCTTCTCCGCTTTCGGAACCGCCGAGCGCGGGCGATCGTCCGCTCGCCGTTCAGCACGCGCCTTCCTGCCGCGAGCGGTGGCGGGGTGCCGCGCTGCCGGGCGCGCCGGGGAATGAGCCGGCCGTTCTCTTGTTCGCCTTGGGGGGGCTTCCTATACTTCGCCGCGCTGCCTCCGCCCATCGTGGATCGAGGAGCGGCAATGCTGTGACCGCTTTCCGTTTCCGCCTTTCGTTTGACCGCGTGGGCTCTCTGCTCGCGGTGCTCGCCGCGATCCCGGCGGCGCTACCCTTGCTCAGCGCCAGCTATCTGCAGGTTCACGACGGCTTTGCCCATCTCTTTCGCCTCGTCGTCCTCGACAGCGCGATGAAGCAGGGGGTCTTCCTGCCGCGCTGGTCGCCCGAGCTCGTCTTTGGATTCGGCTATCCGATTTTCAACTTCTATAACCCGCTCGTCTCGTACGCTGCTCAGCTGTTTCACCTCCTCGGCTTCACCTATGCCGACTCCCTCCGGCTGCTCGTCGGGATCGGAGTGCTGGCAGCGGGCGGGCTGATGTACTGGTATCTCCGGCCGTGGGTGGGGACGTGGGCAGCGCTGTTCGGTGCTGCTGCCTACGTCTATGTTCCCTATCATCTGCTGAACATCTACGTGCGCGGTTCGTTCGCCGAGCAGCTTTGCTACCCGCTCTTTCCGCTGGCGCTCGGGCTGGCCGACCGCGCCTTTCGCGACGACGGCGCGGTGCGCCTGCGGCCTGCTGTCGGGCTGGCGCTCGTCGTCGCCGCGTTGCTGCTCGCGCACAACCCGTCCGTGCTCTTCTTCAGCGGCGTGCTCGTCGCCTCGATCGCGTGGCGCTGGCGGCCGCGCGGCCTCCGGTCGGCGCTGGCGTGGGCCGGCGGGCTGGCGGGGGTCTTCGCCGTTGCCCTGAGCCTGACCGCGTTCTTCTGGCTGCCGTTCCTCGCCGAGCTGCCGGACACCTGGATCGGGACGTTCCGCGGCGGCGTCGAAGATTTCTACCGTTCGCTTCAGCCGCCCGACCGCTTGGTGCAATGGGCGCTGCAGTATGACTACGACATCGTCTGGGACAGCTTTATCGCTGTCGGAACGGTCCAAGCGGCGCTGGCGCTGCTGGGCGCGCTGGCGGTGCCGTTCCTCCGGCCGGGAGCGCGCCAGCGCGCAGCCTTCGGCGTGGCGCTCGCCCTCGCCCTCGCCCTCTTGATGACGCCGGTGAGCGAGCCGTTCTGGCGCTCGCTGCCGATCGCCTCGCTGATGACGTTTCCTTGGCGGCTGCAGGGGGGAATGGGCCTTGCGACGGCAATCGCGGCGGCAGCGCTGCCGGCGGCGGCCGGCCGCTGGGCGCCCCTGCCGGCGCTTGGCCTTGGGGCGGCGATGGTCTGGGCGTCGCTCAGCAGCCTTACCCCGAATCCTCTCGCCCTCGACGACGCGATGGTCAGCCGGGCGAGCGCGACGCGCCTCGACGTGAGCGGCGCCCTCACGGGCACAACCAGCCCGCCTCAGTTCGTTCCGCGCTGGGTGGACGGCCCGGTCCAGAAGTTCGCCGTCCCAGCGGACGCGCCGACGCAGGCTCCTGCGGCTCGTCTCGCGGCGGCTGAGGCGCTCTCCTTCGACGGTTGGCGCTATCGGCTGCGGCTGAACATCGTCGAACCGGGACCGCTTCGGCTGCGCACCTTTTACTTCCCCGGCTGGCAGGCGACAGTGGACGGCGCGCCGGTCGCTGTCGAGCCGTCTGGGCCGGCGGGCGAGATCGCGCTCGAACTGCCAGCGGGCTGGCACGAGGTGACCATCGCCTTCGGGGAGACCCCGCCGCGGCGGCTTGGGGAGATCGTCTCGGCCGCCAGCCTGATCTTGCTGCTGCTCGCGGGCGCGCTGATGCTGCGAAGCCGGGGGGGCCGCCTTGCCGCGCGCGGGGCGCTCGCCGCGGTGCTGGCGCTTGCGCTGCTGCCCCGCGCGCCCGCCGCCGAGGCGCTGACCCGCACCGACATTGCCTTCGGTTCGTCCTTGCGCTTGCTCGGCTGGAAGGCAGATTACGCCGACCTCGATCGGCGCGGCGTCGTCCGGCTGGATCTGCTCTGGCTGACGGCGGAGCCGGTCGGCCGCGAGATCCGCACCCGCCTGCGGCTGCTCGACCCGGCTGGTCAGGCGGTTACGGTCCAAGATCGGCTGCCGGTCTATGGGGCGGCGCCGTCCTCGCGCTGGCTCGGCGCGACGATTGTGGCCGACAGCTACGACCTTCCCCTGCCCGACCGCCTGCCGGCTGGGAGCTATCGGCTCGAGGTCGCCGTGCGGCCGGATGGCGAAACCGAGTGGCTCGGCGCCCCTGCCATTGTTGGCGACCTGACTGTTCCCCGCTCGCCGCGCCTCCCGCCGCCGAGTTCGCCGGCGACTGTCACCGACTATCGATTTGGCGGGCTGGCGGTACTGCGCGGCTTCGACCTTGCCGGCGCGCGCGGCGGACGCATTCCCACCGTCACCGCCGGCGGCAGCCTCCGGGTCACGCTCCATTGGACAGCGCTCGCCCCGATCGATCGGGACTATTCGACCTTTCTCCACCTCTCGGACGACGCGTACCGGCCGGTCGCCCAGCAGGATAGCTTCGGCGGCTTCGACCTGCGCTTCACTTCGATCTGGGAGGTTGGCCGGCCGGTGCGCGATCAGTACGACCTTGTCGTGCCCCGTTCGACGCCGCCCGGCCGCTACTGGCTGCGGGCCGGGCTGTTTGATCGCGACGACCACGCGCGCCTTCCTGCCACGACCGCTGATGGCCGTCCGCTCGACTCGGCGACGCCGCTCACCCCGATCCTTGTCACTCCTGCCAGCCCGCTTCCTGCGCCGAGCTCCCCAGCGAGCGGTGATTGGCAGGGGGTCGGGCGGCTTCTCGGCTATGACCTTCCGGGAGCGAGCGCGGCGGCGGCGGCGGATTGCGCGGCGCTCGGCGCGGCCTGCGAGGAGGCGGTCGTGCTGCATTGGGAAGCGACCGGCCGGCCGGCGGATGATCTCGCCGTCTTCCTGCATGTTCGTGACGCGAGCGGCCGGGTCGTGCTTCAGGCAGATGGCCCGCCGCGGCTCGGGCGCTATCCCACCAGTGTCTGGTCGCCCGGCGACCGGCTGCTCGACCCGCGGCCGCTGCCGGGCCTGCGGCGGCTGCCGGCGGGCCGCTATCAGATCGTGGTCGGCTGGTACCGCCCGAGCGATGGCGGGCGTCTCCCGGTCGGCGAGGGCGACGCCGTGACCATCGGCGACTACGTCGTCCGGTGACGTTTCCCCTTCGGCCGACGCTCGCCGCGCTGCTGCTTGTGGCAGCGGCGCTGCGCTTCCTTGACCTTCAGACGGCACCGCCAGGCTTCTGGTACGACGAAGGGCTGAACGGCCGCTTTGCACGCGACATTCTCGCCGGCGATCTCCGGCTGTTCTACGGCGATCGCGAAGGACTGTTCTTCTATCTCCTCGCCGGCGCAACGGTGCTCTTCGGCGAATCGATCTTCGCGCTGCGCTGGCTGACGGCGGCGGTCGGCGTGCTGACCGTGGCGGCGCTCTTTGCCCTCGGTCGGCGGCTGCTCGGGACGCCGGCCGGCCTGATCGCGGCGGCCGGTCTTGCAGTCTCGGTGTGGCATTTCGGCGTCAACCGCTTCGCCGAGCGCGTCAATCTGCTGCCCCTTGCTGAGATCGTCACCGTCTCCTGTCTCTGGCGAGCGCTCTACCCGAAGAAGGGCGAGAACAGCCGACTCTTCGCTGTGCTGGCCGGGCTTGCTGGCGGCTTGACGCTCTACACCTATCTCGCCTCGCGCCTCTTCCCGTTCGTGCTCGGCGGCTTTCTCCTCTGGCAGCTCGTCTTCGACCGGCGGACGCTGCGCGAGCGATGGCTGGTTTGGCCGACCGTCGCGCTGGTGGCGGCGCTGGTCTTCCTGCCGCTCGGGCTGCACTACCTCCGCTTTCCGAACGACTTCATTCTCCGCCCCAGTCAGGTCTGGCCGTACGGCGGGCTGGACGGCGGGGCGCTTCTTGGCGAGCTGGCGCGGCAGTTCGGGGTCACCCTCATGATGTTCCCCGCAGCGGGCGATGCGAACTGGCGGCACAATCTCGCCGGCCGGCCGGCCTTCGACGCGGTCGCCGCTGTCGCCCTCGGGGTGGGGCTGCTGCGGGTCGTGGCCCGCCCGCGGCGCGCCTCGACGGCGCTGGTGGCGATCTGGTTCGTCGTCATGCTGCTGCCGAGCGTGCTGGCGAGCGACAACCCGCATTTCCTGCGCAGCTTCGGCGCGATCCCCTCGGCTTGGCTGCTTGCCGCCCACGGCGCGGTCTGGAGTGCTGCCTTGGCCGCCGTCACCGGCATCGGCTGGCGGCTGCCAGCCGCAGGCGGCGTGATCTGGTTTCTCGTTGTGGCGGGGCTCGCGGTCCGGACGTACTTCGTCGAGTGGCGTGTTCACCCCGAGGTCCTCGCCGCGTTTGAAGCGGAGATCCCGGCGGGCGCAGCGGCGATCAATCGTCTCCCGGCTGACCTCCCTGTCTACGGCTCGGCGTGGATCCGGCCCCATCCGGCGGTCGAGTATCTGCTTGAGCGAGGGCGCGCGGTCCGCTGGTTCTCCGGCGTTGACGGGCTGGCCCTGCCGGGCAACCGCGAGGCGGCGGTGGCGCTCTTCGGTCCGGCCGAGGTCGCAGAGACGATCCTGCAGCTGCTCGGGGCGCGTTTGGAGACCGCCGCGGTCGCGGGCGCGGACGGCGCGCCGCGCTTCCGGCTGTACCGTGTGCCGCCGCTCGCTCCGCTGCCCGCGCGCGCTGACTTCGGCGGGGTGCTGGTCCTCGAGGATGCCGCATGGGAGGTGGCCCGTGATGGGGCAGGGCTGCCGGTCGCGGAGCCGGGAACGAGCGTGCCGGTGACGCTGCGCTTTCGGGTACTCGCGCCGCCGGGCCGGCCGGACCTCGCCTTCTCGCTCCGGCTGACGGAGGGCGGGCGGACGCTCTTCCAAGACGACTCCTCGCCCTATTTCAGCGCTCTCTGGCAGCCGGGCGAACTGATCTTCGCTCACTACGCGATCGAGATCCCGTCAGACGCCGCGCCGGGCGTTCGGACTGTCGACCTCGCAGTCTACGAGCGGGACGGCCGGCTGCTCGAGGCGCACGGACCGGCCGGCGAGCGGCTGGGCGACCGGGTCATCATCGGTCGGCTCAAGACACGTTCGCGGGAGCCGCTGCCGACTGGCCCGCCCGCGGCGCTCTTCGATGATCGGGTCGCCCTCCGGTCGGCAGCGTTTGAGCCGGAGCCGTGTCCGGCGCGGGTTTGTCCCGGCACGCTCCGCCTTCTCTGGGAAGCGCGCGCTCCGCTGCATGATGACCTCGCGGTATTTGTCCATCTTGCGGGACCGGATGACCGGCCGCTCGCGCAAGCCGATGGTCCGCCGGCAGGCGGTCGCTTCCCAACCTCCGCGTGGGCGCCGGGCGAGGCGATCGCCGAGACACGCCGGCTCGAGCCGCCTGCCGATCTCCCTGCTGGACCGCTGCGGCTCCTCGTCGGACTCTATGACCCGCGGAGCGGCGTGCGGCTCGCCTTGCCTGACGGCCGGACCGCATTCGAGCTGCCGCTCGCGCCCTGAGCGCCGCCAGCCAGTGTCTTGGTCTTCGTCGGGCGACCGCGCGTAGGCGCCCGCCGAGCCAGCCGAGGGCGACGAACTGCCGTCAAGGACGCGGGGGTCGCCTGCCGGGACGCGAGGGACGATGAGCGACCGGTGCTGCAGCTTCGAGCGCCGAGTTCTATCGCCGCGGGGCTGATCGACTGGGGCGTGCCGAAGGCACTGGTCGAGGCGACGGCGGGCCAAGGAGAGGGCGGCCAAGAGCCCGGTCGCCATCCGGCGGGCAAAAGAGGTGCTGAACCGGATCGAGTTCATGGACCGACAGTCCGGCTACGAACTGGAGCAGGCGTACACGGGGGCTGATGGGGTTCGAGGATGCGAACGAGGCAGCGCGGGCGGTCCTCGAGCGTCGGCCGCCCATGTTCACGGGACGCTGAGCGCGGCGCGCCAGTCGGCGGGGTCGAGGGCGTTGCGCCGGCAGATGCGGGCGTAGAGCAGCGCCGAGGGTTTAGGCGTCCGCTTGCCGGTCGCGAAATCGACGTGGACAAGGCCGAAGCGCATCCGCAGCCCCTCGGCCCATTCGAAGTTGTCGAACGCGGTCCAGTGGAGGTACCCGCGGACGTCGGCCCCGCGGCGGATCGCGGCGTGGACAGCGCGGAGATGGTCGACAATGAAGCGCGGCCGGAGGGTGTCGCCCTCTTCGGCGACACCGTTCTCGGTGATCACGATCGGCAGCCGATACGGCTTGAGGGCGAGCAGCAGGTCGCGCAATCCGCGCGGATACACCTCCCACCCGAAGAGGGTCTTGGGCCCCCGCCGGCCGGGGAGGTGTTCGGCAAAGAGGGAGCGGGGCCGAGCGGGCGCGAACCGCACCTCGCTGCGGGTGTAATAGTTGATGCCGATGAAGTCGAGCGCGGCCGGCCGACGCGGGGGGAGGAGCGCCCGCGCCGCCATCCGCGCTGGAGCGGGGTCGTCGAGGCCGGCGAGGATAGCGTGATTGAGCAGCCGGTCGTGCAGCCACGCCATCAGCCGGTCTGCCGGGCGCGAGGAGAAGGGCGTGTAGGCTGCGACGTGATGGCTGAGACCGACCATCGCCTCCGGCTGAAGGCGGTGAATGAGGGCATAGGCGCGCCGGTGGGCTGTCAGCAGATGACGGATGACGCGGGCGGCGCTGCGCAGACTGTGATCGCCGGGCGGATGAATCCCTTCGACGTAGCCGAGATTGGCGTAGACCCCTGGCTCATTGACAGTGATCCACCAGCGGACAAGGTCGCGATACGTGGCGACGACCGTCTCGACGAAGTGGAGGAAGTCGTCGACTTGGTCGACGCGCCAGCTGCCGCGCTGCTCGAACCAGCGCGGATTAGTGAAATGGTGGAGGGTGACGAAGGGTTCAATCTGGTGCTCGCGGAGGCATTCGAGCACGCGCCGGTAGTGATCGAGCGCAGCGCGGTCGACCTCTCCCGGCGCGGGCACAACGCGGCTCCATTCGATCGAGAGGCGGTGGGCGCTATGGCCGAGCTCGGCGAGGAGAGCGAAATCCTCCTCGAAGCGGGTCCACTGGTCGACGCCGGGATGAGAGCGCGTCCCGTCGCGGATGCGGCCCGGCTGCTGCTCCCAATCCCACCAGTTGTTGGCGAAGTTGTGCCCCTCGACCTGATGGGCGGCAGTGGCGGCGCCCCAAAGAAACCCCTCGGGAAAAGCGAGCCGGCGCGGAACGCTCATCCTTTGTGCGCGAGCTCCGCCTCGCGGGCGCGAATGTCGTCGGCAATGGCGGGGAGGACGCTCACCCGGATCACGTTCGGCGGGTAGGGCAGCCCACGGTTGAAGAACCACTCCCGCAGGTAGACGCGCTCGAGGCCGTTGCGGGCGAGGTAGTAGGCGACGGAGCCGTCGTCGTCAACGTGCTCGCGAATGCCACGGAGCAAGGCGATCCGGAGCTTGTGCTGGCCGGGCGAGAGCCGCGTGTTGTTGCCGACGATGTCGGCAATGTACTGGCGCAGGCCGTGGATCTCAAGCCACCGCTCGATGATCGGGCGGCCGATGGCGTTGCGCGCGGTGACGATAATCGGGGTGCGGAACTCGCTCACCGCCTCCAGTCCATCGCGGGCATCGGGCAGCGGACGCCGGCCGAAATATTTCAGGGTCTCGAGCCCGTAGCGCAGCAGGTGGAGACCGCGTATTCGGTCCACCTCGCGCTCGCTGATCTCGGGGGGGAGCGGCTGCGTCCGTAGCGAGCGGCTGATCGCGACATTGAACCCGAGCGGCGGTCGGCAGATGACGCCGTCGAGGTCGAAGGCGATCTCCGGTTTTGCACCGTCTGGCTGGGGCACCTCGTCTCCTGCTGCGGAGGACGGCGCCAGCCGCCCTCCGCAGGAGTCTAGCACGAGGCCGGCGCTACTTTCGGCCGAGCGCCTCGCGCCGGATCGAGTCGTCGATATGCCGGTCGATGTCGATGGGCTTGGAGATGACGCCGAGCTGATAGGCGAGAGCGGCGATGTCGCGCCACTGCTCGGCGGAGACGGCGAGCAGGCCGTTCTTCTCAACCATCGGACCCTCGAGCGATTCGATCTCGACCCGCAGCATAGCGGCCTGATGGGCGCGATCTTCGCCGGGCGCATAACGCATGACGATATCGAGCGCCGCGTCGGGGTTTTGGCGGATCCATTCGGTTGCGGCAAGGGTGGCCCGCATGAAGCGGACGAGGAGCGATCGCTGCCGCTCCACGCTGTCGCGCGTGGCGATGTAGGTCAGGCCGATCGTCGGCACGCCGTACTCCTCCGGCGTGATCAGCCGCACCTCTTGACCGAGCGAGCGCAGCACGTAGGGCTCGTTTGAGCGGAAGACGGGGAGGACATCGACGCGGCCGGTGAGCAGGATGCGCGGGTCGAAGCCGACGTTCACTTCCTGGATCTTGGAGCGGTCGACGCCGGCAGCTCGGATCATCGCGAGATATTCCGCGCTCGGCATCCCCTTGTAGCCGACGACCTTGCCTTCGAAGTCTTTCGCTGTGCGGATCGGCGACTCGGCACGGACGGCAAATGCCTGATCGCTGCGCTGGCCGAAGACAGCGAACGCGACGAGCGGCAGACCGGATTCGGCGGCCAAGGTGATGACATTCATGCCGGCTGCGGTCGTGACCTGAACCACCCCGGCGGTCAGCAGGCGGACATGCTCGCCTTGGCCGGCGCTGTGCTGAATCTCGACCTCGAGGTTCTGCTCGCGGAAATACCCGCGGTCTTTGGCGACATAGGCGGCAACGAACGGCATGTTCGCTTGCGGCTTGTAGCCCGCCATGAAGACCATCCGGTCAGGAGGAGCAGGCGGGGGTGGGACATTGCCTGCTGTCGGGGCGGCCGGCGCGCAGGCGACGGCAATGAGGACGAGCAGCGCGGGCAAGATCCGAAACATGGGTCACCTCCGGACGACATAGGAGTGTGAGAACGCCTCACGAGTGCCAAGAGCAAGAAGGCGGTCGACAATCTGCCGCGGAAGAGCGGCGAGATCGTCGGGGAGATCGAGGTCGAACGCGAACGCGGGGTCGGAGTGAACGGCGAGGAGAGCGCCGGCGGCAGCGGCGGCCTGCCGATGGGCGGCGAAGCTGCCCGGACCGAACGCGGGCGACAGGAGCGTCGGCGGGGTGAGCAGCAGCGCATTCGTTCCATCGTGCCGTCGGTCTGGCGCGATAACGACATGGGGTACGTCGGCGATGGGCGCACGCCGTTCCACTAGCTGCGCGATAGCGGCTGGAGAGAGAAACGGGAGGTCTGCCGGCACGACGAGGACGGCGTCGGCGTTGCGGGCGGCGGCGACCCCGGCGGCGACAGCCGCGTTCAGCCCGAGGGTAGGGTCGGGGATGGTGAGAACGGCGGGATGCGCGACAGGCTCGCCGACGACGACAAGGCGGTCGATCGGAGAGGCGCTGAGGAGGACATCAAGGGTATGACGGAAGAGGCCGCGGGCGAGCGCTTCGCGGTCCGCCGGGCTGAGCACCCCGGCAAGGCGCGACTTGGCGCTGGGAAAGGGCTTGACCGGCACGACGGCGACGATCATCGCAGCGCTCCCAACACTGCCCGCGCGAGCTGCGCGCGTTCCTGGGGGCCGCGCATGATCGTGTTGGTGACCAGAACCCGCAGCCCGAGCGCCTCGACCGCCGGGGCGAGAGAGGCGTCGAGGGTGTCGAGGACGAAGAGGTCGACGAGGTCGCGATAGAGACGGGCAACGCCGAGCGCGCTCGGTTCGTGGCCGAGGGTGACGAGCATTTTGTCGGCCGGCCCCTTCAGGGCGCGTCCGCCGACAATCGGGCTGATCGCGACCTTGGTCGCTGGCGAGGCGGCAATCGCCTCACGCATTCCCGGAACGGCGAGGATTGTGCCGATGCTGACGAAGGGGTTGCTCGGCGCGATGATGAGGGCGTGTGCGCTTGCGATCGCCTCGCGCACAGCAGGAGTAGGGCGCGCTGTCTCCGCGCCGGCGTAGCGCAGGCCGAGCACGTCGTCTTGCTGGCCGCGGGTGACGAAATACTCTTGAAAGGCGAGCTCACCGGCCGGCGTCTGGACGATCGTCCGCACGGGCTCGTCCGCCATGGGGAGAATGCGGGCGCGGACGCCGAGGCGCTCGGCGAGCAGCGCCGTGACCTCGGTGAGCGTTTTGCCGGCGTGCAGGAGGCTGGTCCGGAACAGATGCGTCGCGAGGTCGCGGTCGCCAAGCCGGAAGGTAGTCTGCTCGCCGAGCGCTGCCAGCGCGTCGAGGACGATTGTGGTATCGCCGGCAATCCCCCAGCCGCGCTCGGGGTCAACGCGGCCGGAGAGCGTATAGAGAACGGTGTCGATATCCGGCGAGATCGCGAGGCCGTACAGGGTGAGGTCATCCCCGGTGTTGACGATAGCGACAACCTGTTCCGGGGGAACGACGGCGGTAAGACCGGCGAGGAACCGAGCAGCGCCGACGCCGCCCGCCAGCGTCACGTACACGCAATCTACTCCGTGTGCTTGGCACGCCAAGCGACTCGATGTGATGTCAGGCGGCTCCCCCAGCAGCGCTATCGTTCCGAGCGCTGCTCGAGTGCCAGAGCCATCACCCGGGCGGTTGACGGAAAGCGAGCCGGGTACTCGGCTCGCCACGCACACGCGGGGCGGCGAAGACGTATTCGGTTGCCCGGGAGTGTAGCGCGAAGGCGGGGAAGTCGTCTACTGCTGGCGGTGAGCGGCCTCCGGTGGCTCGCCCATTTGGGCTACTATGCGGACGATGTCCCCGCGCCTGCCGTGAGTTTCGCCCTGCGAGGGAGCGCATGACTGAACTGACCCTGCCCGAGGTGGTCGCGAAGACCGACCCGGGCCGCTCCAGAGGCCACAACGAGGATTACGTTGGCCATCGGGTCGAACGCCGCGAGAATGGCACGTTTCTTGCGGTGTTCGTCGTCTGCGATGGGATGGGCGGGCATCCCGCGGGAGAAGTCGCCGCCGCAATCGGCGCGACAACGATCCTCGAAGCGGCGTTTCGTCTTGACGCCGCTCCGCCGCGCGATCGCTTGCGCCACGCCGTGCTTGCGGCGAATGCCGCGATCCTGCAGGAGGGAGGGCGCGACCCTGCGAAGCGAGGGATGGGGGCGACCTGTGTCGCCGCGCTGCTTGCGGGTGAACGGCTTGTCATCGCCCATGCAGGGGACTGCCGCGGCTATCTCGTCAGCCCGACAGCAATCCGGCGGCTGACTGCCGACCACAGCTGGGTGGGCGAGCAGGTGCGTGCCGGGCTGCTGACCGAGTGGCAGGCGCAGGCGAGCCCCTATCGGAGCGTGGTGACGCGCGCGCTCGGTCTGGACCCCTTGCTTGAGCCGGAGGTGCGCGAGGAACGGCTCGGCAGGGAAGAAGTGCTGCTGCTCTGTTCCGACGGCTTGTGGGATGTCGTCAACGACGATGAAATGCAAGCGGTTATCGCCGCCGCTCCCTCGCTCTCTGCTGCCGCGGACCGTCTTATCGATCTCGCCAACGAGCGCGGCGGTCCGGACAACATCAGCGTTCTGCTCGCTCGTCAGGGGGCGGCGAGCGCCTAGCCGCTTCCGCGGCTGAGAGGAAGGTCGCTACTATTCGGGGCGCGGAGGGCTCGTG
Organism: Dehalococcoidia bacterium; assembly: GCA_025054935.1. Lineage (NCBI taxonomy): Bacteria > Bacillati > Chloroflexota > Dehalococcoidia > Dehalococcoidia bacterium. The sequence goes on from JANWZD010000004.1 coordinate 143,415, forward strand.
GGACGCACGCTCGTGTTGATCGGGGGGATCATCCTGCTGATTGGGTGCTCCTGCAGTTCACTCGGCGCTGCTGGCTACTATGTGGCCAATCAGCATATGGTCGACAGTCTTCTCCAGTCGCTTCCTCCCCCGACCCCCGAGCCGACCCGGCCCTTGCCCTCGAATGTCAGCCGAACACCGACGGCGACCCCGTCTCCGCTGCCTTCCCCAACGATGCCGGCCGGCGCGAACCGTTCTGCCGATGCCCAGCGAGGGGTTTTCCGTGAGCAGTGGGCTATCGCGGCGACGGCAAGCAGCGAATTTGCGAGCCCGCAGTTCTCGGCGCTCCAAGCCACCGGGCCGCCGAACACGCCGCGCTGTGGCGATTTTGAGACAGCGTGGGCGAGCGCGAAGAAGAACCCGATCGAATGGCTGGAGGTCCGGTTCGCGGTGCCAGTCCGGGCAACAGGGGTTGTCATCTATCAGACCTTCAAGCCCGGGCGGGTGGTCCAAGTCGATCTGCGTGAGCCGAACGGGACACTCCACACGGTCTTTAAGGGCAAGGACCCGACGACAACCTGTCCCGGCCAGTTTGCGCCACAGTTTCCGCCAACCAGCTTTCTGGTCAATGCGGTCCGCATTTATGTCGAAGAGCCCCCCGAGCCGGACGCCTATGCTGAGATCGACGCTGTCCAGCTGCTCGGCTACGAGCCGACCTAGGCGGCCAAGGGCAGTTGTCGCTATAGCCAGCGCTCGTGACGCTCCTCCTCGTTCTTGATTGCAGCGGAGCTGTTGCAATCGTCTCCCGAGAGGAGTAGCCGAGCAGCGCGATCGCTAGGCTGTCATGGCGAAGTCCGCCGCAGGCGGGCCGCGGCAATCCCGAGCGCGGTGAGAGGGCGCTGTTGCTGAAGGGTGCGCCCTCGTGATCGATCGGGGTTGCTTCGCCTGCTTCGCAGGCTCGCAACGGCTTTCCGTGCGAACCCTCCTCTCACTCCGCATCCTCCCAGTCTCCGCTGAGCCGGAGAGGTGCACCTCGTGTTCGTCATTGCGAGCCCGCGCCTCGGGTCGTCCTGCGAGGCATTCGGACGGGTTGCACGGGAAAGCGCTTATGTTCGTCATTGCGAGCCAGCGTGCGTTTGCTCCGGCGGATTCCCGCCAGTTGCACGGGAAAGCGCTTATTCGTCATTGCGAGGGCATGCGGATATGATAGCAAGCTGCGTGCCAAAACCAGTTGCACGGGAAAGCGCTTATTCGTCATTGCGAGGCCCGCCGCAGGCGGGCCGTGGCAATCCCGAGCAAGGCCGTGATCGATCGGGGTTGCTTCGCCTGCTTCGCAGGCTCGCAACGACGTTAGGGGGGGGAAGCGAGGATGACCGGCTCGCCTCGAGGAAGTTGCTTCGCCTGCTTCGCAGGCTCGCAACGACGTTAAGAGGCTGTACCCGCCTGTCTGCTGCCAGCCTGCTTCGCAAGCTCGCAATACCGTTCTGATCGAACTGCGCGGTCCGGTGACGGGTCGGGCCGTCCGAGGAGGCGAACAGCTACTCGCAATGACGTCCTGAGCGAACCACTCAGCTGCGAAGAATGGAACCGGCGAACGGTTTCCCGGCAGGCTGGCAGCGCTGCTCCGGGCAACCGGCCGGTCGCCGCCTCCTTTGGCGCGCTGACCGTGACGGAGCGCAACACCAAGCCGTTGCGGGAGAGGGAAGCGCGTTGTCGAGGAGCAGCAGGTCCGTACCCCGGACGCCACGTTGTTCGCGAGGCGTCTTGTCGTCCCGGCGCATGCTTCGCTGTCCCCTCTCGCTCAGGCGGCAGGCATCACCCTCGTGCGCTGCTCTCGTCCGCTGACGACTGCGCGATGGGGCCGTACGGGAGCATGAACAGCGTCGGCTCCGGCGGAAACGCCACTCTGAGCTGGGAGGCGGCCATTACGGCAGCGGTCCTGCTCGGTACGCAATCTCCCTCCGAGGAGAGCGCCATTTGCTGACGCGCGAGCGCCCTCGCGTACATCGGCGGCTTCTCCTCTGGTGAGGCGGGCGCGGGCCTAACGCCCCGCGAACGCCCCACGGGGGCGGACTGGCAGCCCGCCACGAGCGAGGAAGGAGGGCGCTGTATCGCTCGTGCTTTCCCGCCTTGCCCGGCCTCGCCCAGGCGCTGGCCGGCGCCGAGCGATCTGCAGCGGGGCGCTCCTCAGCGTAGAGGCGCCGCTGCACGGCTGGCAGGCGGAGACGGTACGGTCTCGCCAGCGCAGGAAGCCGTCTGCCTGCGGCTCGGTGACTATCGTGCTGCGCCGGGCGCGCATGGAGCGAAACAACTCGGTCGCTCTGCTACTCTTGGCAAAGGTAGGATTGCGTCCGACCATGGGATGGTCTCGGGTGAGGGTGGGGATGCAGCGCAGCCGGCTAAGGGGTGACCGATGACCCCGAACGGGGCGTGCCCGACATGCGGAGGGCCGGTCGCGCCCGGAGGCGGCGTCTGCGGTCGCTGCGGCGATCGTCTTGCGTGGAGCTGTCTGCGCTGCGGGATCGCATACCCCTCGTCTCCTCGCTTCTGTCCCGATTGTGGGCGAGCCTTCGGCGCACCTGACTCGCATGGCGAACGACGGCTCCTCACCATCCTGTTCGCCGATATCGAAGGATTTGTTGCCGCAACTGCGGGGCTTGACCCTGAAGCGGTCGCCGAGCTCACGAACCGCTATTTCGCCCGAGTGGCGGAAGCGGTCGATCGATTTGGCGGCACAATCGCCACCTCCATGGGGGATGCCGTGATGGCGCTGTTCGGCGCCCCGACGGCCCACGAGGATGATGCCGAGCGCGCAATCCATGCTGCCCTCGCAATTCAAGACCGTCTCCGCGAGATGCGCGAGACCGCGGTCGGCGACCGGCGCATTGCCCTGCGCAGCCGGATCGGCATTGCAACCGGCGAAGCGCTGTATGGGGCGGTCGGCCTTCCCGGCCACGCCGTGATGACGGCGCTCGGAGAGACGGTTGCCCTCGCCGCTCGGCTTGAGCGCGTCGCGCCGGCGGGCGGCGTGCTCGTCTCGGAAGCGACCTATCGCCTCACCACGCATCGCTTCGCCTTTCTCCCGCCGTCGCAAATACAGCTCGCCGGGTTCGCTGCTCCGATCACTGCCTATCTAGTTCGCGGCGAAGTCGGCGCTGCAGCTAGCGGCGGAGGGGCGGCGGGCAGCGGCGGCTCGTTCGTGGGGCGGAGGCGGGAGCTTGCGAGAGCGCGGCACGCACTCCGCAGCGCTCGGCGCGGAAAGACAACCGCGCTTGAGATCCTCGGGGAGGCAGGGATCGGCAAAAGCCGTTTTGTCGCGGAGCTGATCGCCGCTGCCGGGGAGGCGACGGTCATCTCCGGGCAGAGCTCGCCGTACGATCAGGCAGCCCCATTCGGCCTCGTCCGCGGTCTTGTCCGCAAGTTGCTGTCGCCGGAGACCCCGTTCCCCGCGGAGATCGATGGAGATGAGCGCGAGGTGCTGGCTGCGCTGCGCGAAGAAAGCGCGGTGCCGCAGCCGGTCTTGGAGCGCCCGATGGACGAAACGGCGCAGACCGCCGGCGCAGCGTTGGCCAAGCTGCTGGGGCGCCCGGCGCCCTCGCTCGTTGTTCTCATCGCTGAGGACCTGCAGTGGGCTGACCAGCTATCGCTCCTTGCGCTGCGTTCGCTCGTGGAACGGGTGCCCGATGCTCAGCTGCTCCTTGTCCTCGTCTCCCGCTCAGGCACCCTTGATACCAGCACGTGGTCGCCGCGAACGCGATGGCGCCGGCTTCTGCTCGACTCCCTCGATCGGGCGGCGTCGCGCACCCTCCTGCTCCATCTCGTGGGCGATGGTGTGCTCAGCGGCGAACTCGAACGGACTATTCTTGACCGAGCGGCCGGCAATCCCCTCTTCGTAAGAGAATTTGTCCGGGCGGTGACCGAGGGCGGCACCCGCGGCGGTCTCTCCGCAGGTCATCGACCCCATGATCTCCTCCCCAGCGATCTGATCCCCCTGTCGCTGCGCGGGATGATCGCCGCGCAAATCGACCGGCTGGCCGACGCCGACCGCTTGCGCCTGCGTCAAGCCGCGGTGTTGGGCGATTGCTTCGACGGGGCATTGCTTGCCGCCGTCACCGGCGAGGAGGGGAGGCTGGAGGAGCACTTGGAACGGCTTGTCGCCAGCGGGCTCCTCTCGCGGGAGCCGGACCGCCCCGGCTGGTTTGCCTTCAAGCGCCCCGTAGTTCGGGACGTCGCCTACGGGATGCTTCCTCTCGCCCTGCGGCGGAGACTGCATCGAGCGGCAGCGACCGCGCTTCAGAAAAGCGGACCGCCAAGCGACCGGCTCGGCGAGCTGCTGTTTCACCTAGAGCGTGACGAGCAGTGGGAACTGGCGGCGGCAGCGGCGTGCCGAGCGGCGGAGGCTGCCCAGCGGCGGCACGCACCCCGTGAGGCGATCGCTCTCTACGGCCGAGCGCTCGCCGTGCTGGAACGGTGTCGCGGTGAGGCAGCGCCGAGGCAGGGCGAATCAGGGGGCGGGTCGCCTCTCCCCGGGCACGACACCGCCGAAATGGCGCGCATTCGTCTTGCCCGTGCTGAGGTGGCAGCTCTTGTCGGCGACTACAGCGAGGCGATCGCGGATCTCGATGCCGCCTTCGTCTTGGCGCGGCGCGACCGCCCGCTGCGAGCCGCTCTCTATGGCCAGCTCGGCGAGGTGCGCGAACGCCTCGGCCGCTATCCTGAGGCCCTCGAGGCGCTCAACGCTGGGCTTGCCGAACTGGACCCCACCGACCATCCTGAGACGCGGGCTCGTCTCCTCTCTTCGATCAGCTTCATCTCCTATTTGCAAGGCGACCGCGAGCGTGCAGCAAGCTTGGCTGCCGAAGCGCTGCGCCGAGGAGGCGCGGGCGGCGACCACCGTCAGAGCTCGCGCGACTATCTCGCCCTCAGTCGCGCCGACACTGTCAGCGAGGAGCCGGAAGCAGCGGCTGACCTCGCTCGCCTCCAGCATGCGCTGGAGGAGGCGATCGTCGCGGGCGATGAGACCGCAGCGGCACAGCTAGAGTCGCGTCTTGGCAGCACGTACGCCCGGCGGCGCGACCTGCACCGCAGCGCCGACTATCTCCGGCGCGGCGCAGACCGCTGGGAGCGGCTCGGAGATCTCGCGGCGGCGGCGGGCGTGCTCCTCAATTTAGCGGTCGTTCAAGAGCATGCCGGCGACCTCGCGGCAGCGGCCGCAAGCGCGCGCCGCGGGCAGGAGCTCTTTGAGCGCGCGGGCGACCGCTGCGGCCAAGCGCAGGCGATGGCGCGGCTCGGCGTGATTGCAGGCGCGCGGGCTGCGGTCGGCGAGGGAATAGCGCTGCTCGAGGGCGCGCTCGAGCTTGTTACCAGCATCGAGGCCCGAACGCACTATCCCGAATACTATCGGCGGCTTGCCGAGCTCACCCGTGCCGCTGCGCTGCCAGACCGGATGTCAGAAGCAGCCCAGGCCGCCTTGGAGTGGGCGCGGCAGATCGGCAACCGCTACGAAGAAGCGCACGCTCAGCGGCTGCTCGGGCTGGCTGCTGCTCGAGCCGATCGTCAGCAGGAGGCGACCACGCTGCTGCAGGCCAGCCTCGCCCTCTTCGAGAAGATGGGCGCTCCGAGAGAGGCCGAACAGGTGCGCCGCGATCTCGCCGCGCTTCACCCGTCGGTCTGAACTGCTACCGCCCCGCCACGCCGTCAATGGGTGTGACCGTGCTCCTGCTGGCGCTGAAGGGCGCGGTAGATCTTCTCGGCGGTTAGCGGCAGGTCGACAATGCGCACGCCGACCGCATCCTCCACCGCGTTGGCGATCGCGGCCGCGGTCGGCACATTGGGGGTCTCGCCGATCGCCTTGGCAGCAAAGGGACCAGGTCCGAGCGGCGCGGGCAGGAGAACGATCTCTAGGTTGGGGATATCGCCCATAGCTGGCATCTTGTATTCAGCGAGGCTTTGGGTCGTGACATACCCGTCGACGACCGGCAGCTCCTCCATGAGGGCGTAGCCGAGCCCTTGGATGACGCCGCCGGCGATTTGCCCTTCATGGCCGAGGGGATTGATCACTTGGCCGGTGTCGTGCGCTGAGACGATGCGGAGCACTTCGACCTTGCCGGTCTCGCGGTCGACCCGCACCTCGGCAACTTGAGCGCAGAACCCGGTGACGTGGGGCGCCCCTGCGGCGTCGTAGGTCTCTTCCACCTCCACAGGCCCGATGAGCGCGAAGGGGTCGGCAAGGCAGCCGTCCGGCTGGCGGAGAGAGCCGCTTTCCCACTGCAGGTGGTCGGCGGGGAGGCCGAGGGCAGCGGCGGCACGGCGGCAGATCGTTTCGCGGAGCGCTGTCGCCGCCGCGAGCGATGCCTGCCCATACACATGAGTGACTCGGCTGCCGCCGACACCGAAGTCGAACGGGAAAGCGAGCGTGTGGCTTGTCTCGATGCGCACTGCCGCCGGCGGAACGCCGAGCGCTTCGGCGGCGACCTGCTGCATGACGGTGTGGGAGCCGGTGCCGGTGTCGGGCGCGCCGGTCCGCAGGTAGAACCCGCGCTCATCGAGGCCGGCCTGGATTGTGCAGGTGCCGGCACCGGCGCCATGCTCGGCAATGGCAATCCCCCGTCCGACATTCTCGGGAAGGGGCGTGCCCCAGCCGGCGGCCCGGGCAGCGGCTTCGAGGGTCTCCACCGCGCGCACCTGCTCCCACCGCTCGCCTGCCGGGGTCATCTCTCCGTCTCGGATCAGGTTCCGGCGGCGAAATTCGACCGGATCCATCTCGATCGCGCGCGCGAGCGCATCGATGTGGCTCTCGAGAGCAAACACGGCTTGGGGAAGCCCCGGCGCGCGCATGTGCCCCGCGGGGAAGGTGTTGGTGTAGACGATCAGCGCCTCGATGGAGACGTTCTCCATCCGATACGCTCCGCCGAGCCGGCTGTTGCCCATCAGCTCAAGGGTCGGCGACGGCTTAAACGCGCCGTAGGCACCGCTGTCGAAGATGGCGCGCACTTGGTGGGCAACGATCGTCCCGTCGCGTTTTACGCCGGTCTTCATCGTGATCTGCGCAGCGTGACGGCTCGCTGCGGCGGTCAGCTCTTCGACGTAGCTCATCACCATGCGAACGGGACGCCCGCAGGCTTTGGAGAGGTAGTAGGCGACCGGGGCATCCATCACCGAGCCTTTTCCCCCAAAATCGCCGCCAAGCGTCGTGACATGGATCTTCAGCCATTCTTTCGGGATGCCGAGCGCCTTTGCGAGCTGCTCCTGCGCTTGAAACGGCGTCTTGTTGGTCAGCCACACTTCTGCTGTCCCGTCGGGCGCTGTCGAGACGAGGCATGCGTGCGGTTCGAGATAGCCCTGATGCTGGCGGGGAACGGTGTAGCGACGCTGGATGATGACGTCGGCGCGGCGAAATCCTTCGTCAATGTCGCCATAGGCATAGACCCGCCGAGAGAGCACATTTGGCTGGGCAGGGGGGGGGCCGGGAAAGCCATCGTAGCTTGCGAGGTCGGGATGAAGAACCGGCGCCCCAGGGGCGAGCGCGTCACGAGGGGTGAGCACTGCCGGAAGCTCCTCGTACTCGACCACGATCGCCTGGGCGGCGGCTTCGGCAGTCGCGCGGTCTTCGGCGGCGACGGCAGCGACACGCTCGCCGACGAAGCGGACGGTATCGACTGCTAAGATCGGGAGGTCGCGCAGCCGGCGTCCCACGCGACCGGGGGGAATGTCTTTGCCCGTGATCACGGCCAGCACCCCGGGCATCGCGCGTGCTGCCGAGGTGTCGATCGAGACAATCCGCGCATGCGGGAGGGTGCTCCGAACGACGGCACCCCAAGCGGTGTTCGGCAAGCGGATGTCGGCGGTGTAGAGCGCCCGTCCGGTCACCTTCAGCGGGCCTGCCACTTGGCCGACCGGTTGACCAACCGTTTTGAGCTCCATCGTGCGTTCCTCGGAGTGGGGTGGGAAGATTGTCTTGGCTCGCCGGCTCCCCGCGCAACTGGCAGGCGTTGATGCTAGACTGAGGCACGCTGCTGCTCGATGAGGAGGCCAATGCCCCAGCAGATCACGGTGACGGTGAACGGCCTTCCGTATACGCTCACTGTGCCTGCCGATCGGATGCTGATCGACGTCCTGCGCTACGACCTCGCCCTGACGGGGACAAAGGAGGCGTGCGGGGTCGGCGTCTGCGGCGTCTGCACGGTTTTGCTCGATGGCGAGATGGTCAGCAGCTGCCTCGTTTTTGCGATCCAAGCCGATGGCCGGGCGGTCACTACCATCGAGGGGCTGGGCGACCCGGAGCATCTCTCCCCGCTGCAGCGCGCGTTTATCGAGCAGGGAGGGTTTCAGTGCGGGATCTGCACGCCCGGCCAGATCGTCGCGGCAACGGCACTGCTGAGGGAGCACCCTGCGCCGAGCGAGGATGAGATCAAAGCGTGGATGAGCGGCAATCTCTGCCGCTGCACCGGCTATTACCAGATCCTGCGGGCGATTAAGGCAGCGGCATCGTGAGCGACTTCGCGGTGTTCCGGCCGCACACGGTTGAGGAGGCGGTGGCGCTGCTCGCCCAGTACGGGGAGGAAGCGCGGCCGCTGGCGGGAGGAACGGCGCTTGCGCTCCTTGTCAAGCAGCGCCTCGTCCACCCGACGGCGCTTATCTCGCTTGCTGCGATCCCGGAGCTCCGCGGGGTCCGGCGCGAGGCAGATGGGCTTCACCTGGGCGCAATGACGCCCCACGCTGAGGTGGAACGGCTGGACGGCGCAGCGGGAGTGCCCCCCCTGCTGGTCGAGACCTATCGCCGTGTCGCGACACGGCGTATCCGCAACCAAGCAACCGTGGGCGGTGGCCTAGCGCACGGCGACCCCGCTCAGGACCCGCCGGCCGCCCTGCTGGCGCTCGACGCGCTTGTGCGTCTCGTAGGGCCGGCAGGCGAGCGCGTCCTCCCCGTGGAGGCGTTCTTCGTCGACTACTATCAGACGGCGCTGCAGCCGGGCGAGCTGCTCACCGAGGTGATCATTCCGCCGCAGCCGGAACGAGCGGCTGGCGTCTATCTGAAATTCCTGCCCCGCACGGTGGATGACTATGCCACGGTTGCCGTCGCAGTGCGGCTGTCGTTGGCGGGACGCGAATTGACCGATGTCCGCATCGCCTTTGTCGCGGCAGGGCCGACGCCGATCCGGGCGCGAGCGATCGAGGCCATGCTCGACGGGGAAGTTCCCCGGCCCGGGCTCCTGCGCGAGGCAGGGGAGCGGGCGAAAACGATCGTCGACCCGCTTGATGACGTGCGAGGCTCAGCGGCGTACAAGCGCGAGATGGCAGCCGTTTTCTTACGCCGGGCGCTCGAAAGCGCGGTGGAGCGAGCGAGGGCAGGGAGATGAAGTTTGAATACGCCGTCCGGGTCTCCTTGCCGGCGGCGCAGGTGACGGCCTTTGTGTTCGATGTGCCGGCAGTAGCGGCCTGTGTGCCGGGGGTTGAACGGGTCGAGGCCGAAGGGGGCGGAGTTTACCGCGGCGTGATGAAGGTCGTCATCGGGCCGGTCGCGCTCACGCTCACGGGCCACGTGCGCGAGGAGGTCCGCGACGCGGCGACGGGGACGGTACGCCTGCGTGCTGAAGCGGCCGACCGCCGCGTCGGAGGCTCGGTGCGGGCGACGCTGCTGCTCAGCATTGTCGCGCTCCATGACGATGAAACAGAAGTGCGGATCGTCTCCGAGGCCTACTTGCTCGGCAAGCTCGGCGAATTTGGCCAGCCGCTGATCCGGAAGAAGGCCGACCAAGTGTTCAGCGCATTCAGCGAAACGCTTCGCCAGCGCCTCAGCAGCGCACCGCAGAGCAGCGGCCTTGACCTGCTAGCTGCCCAGTGAGGCGTCGTAGCGAGCCATTGCCCGCCCCATCCGGCGGACGCCCTCGGCGAGCTGGTCCGCGGGCAGGAAGCTGAACGAAAGGCGGAAGTATTCCGGCTGGGGGTCGCTCACGAAGAACATGCGGCCGGTGTTAATGACGACCCCTTCCTCAGGACACAGGTTGCCCATCTCAGTGGCGTTGCCGCGCTTCAGCCGCAGCCAGAGAAAGAACCCGCCGGCAGGGGTCCGCCACGTGACATAGGGAGCGCAGTGCTCCTCTAACGCCGCGACGATCGTTGCAAGCTTGTGGCGATAGACTGTGAGCGCGTTCGCAAGATGGGGCGCGAAGGCGCCAGCCTTGAGGAAGCGCCCGACGAGGCGCTGCATCATCGGGGTGGTGCCCATGTCGGTCCGCATCGCATTGAGCGTGGCGGCGATCGGGGGGGAGGCCATCATCCAGCCGACGCGCAGCCCCGGGCCGATCGACTTGCTGAAAGTCCCCAGTTCGATCGTGTGCTGCGGCGCGAGCCGGAAGATCGACTCCGGGCGGACATCGCCGAGCCGGATGTCCCCGTAGGCATCGTCTTGGAGGATGATGAAGTTGTAGCGCTCGGCCAATTCGGCGAGCCGCCGGCGGCGCGCGTTCGAAAGGACGGTTCCCGTGGGGTTTTGGAAGTTCGTGATCGTATAGAGCAGTTTGACCCGCTCGCCTGCCGTGCGCAGGCGGAGTAGGGTCTCTTCTAAGGCGTCAACGATCAGGCCATCGTCATCGAGAGGGACGGTGACGATATTCGCGCGCTCGATCCGGAAGGTGCCGACCGAGCCGGGGAAGGTGGTCTGCTCGACGATGACGGTGTCGCCCGGATCGAGAAAGGTTTGGGCGGCAAGCGCCACCCCTTGGGAGATACCGTTGGTGATCGTGAATTGGTCGATCGTCGGTTCAAAGCCGTCACGCTCCAGCACATGGGCGGCGATGCCTTCGCGCAGGCCTGTATACCCGGCCACGCCGCCGTAGTTCCACGCCGCATGACGATCTTCGAGTAAGACTTCCCGAAACGCCTCGCCAAACCACTCGACCGGATAGGTAGCGGGGTCGGGGATCCCGCCTCCGAAGCGGATGAGCGAGTCGTTGATGACCGGCAGCGCGCCGAAACGGGGAGCATACGCGGTGCGGGCGGCGTAGAGAGACGCCGGATCAAAGAGCGCTTTCTCGACCATGGGAACCTCTCGGCGCGGAAGGGCGCGTCGAGAGTATACCCAAGGCCGGCTTCCGACAAGCTACAATCGAAGCGAGAGGCAATGATGCCGTTCAATCCCTACGAACTGGGCGATATTCCTGCCGACCTGGCGGCGCGCTACGATCAGCTTGCCCGCGAGCTCCTCGCCAGCCGCGAGCGGGCGCTGGCCGCGCGGGACCAACGCTGGATCTACCCGGCGTTCGATCCCGAGGGGCTGGTTCTCGATGCGGCGCATGAAGCCGACCGCGCTCATCCCTACTTTGCCCTGATCGACTCGCTGCTGCAGCAGACGTTTGTCCCCTATGCCGCCGGCCACGACGGCGACCTCGGCCTCGTTGGGATTGTCGGCCCGGTGGTGGTGATCCACAAGACGGCCGGCTGCGGCGACTGCGGTGGGGCAGTGACGACAGACCTCGGCATCCAGGCATTTCTGCGCCGCTACTTCGAGAACCCCTACCTGCTGGTCATTGCGCTCGATGATGACGCCATCGAGTCCCCCCTCTCGATTGAGGAACTTGTCGGGGCCGCCGCGGCACAGCTGCGCTAAGGCTGTCAGGAAGAGGGGCCCACGATCGCTTTCAGGCGATCCTCGAGCGTCTTCTCGTCGAGCGGACCGAGGTAGACCGACTGGATGATGCCCGCCCGGTCGACGAAGACTGTGGTGGGGAGGCCGCGGACCCGGTAGCGGCTCACGACGTCGCCGTTCTTGTCCAGAAGCACCGGGAAGGTCAGGCCGAATTCCTCGACGAAGGGACGGACTAGGGCTTCCCCCTCTTGGACGTCGACTGCCAGCACCGTCAGCCCGGTCGCCCCGTAGCGGAGGAAGGCAGTCTGCAGGAGCGGCATCTCCTCGCGGCAAGGAGCGCACCAGGTCGCCCAGAAGTTGATCACGACCGGCCTGCCCCGCAGGCTCGAGAGCGAAAGCGAGCGGCCATCGAGCGTCGGCAGGGTGAAGTCCGGCGCTGTGCCGCCGATCGCGGGGGCGCCGCTAGCCGGCTGGCATGCACTGAGCAGGAGCGCACCGAGCGCCAGCAGCGTGCGGATCACAAGGTGAGGCCGGGGCCAAAAAGCTGGGTGAGGAACCCTGCCAGCCAGAGCAGCTGGCCGCTGAAAAGCAAGATACCCATCACGACGAGCACTGCTCCGCCGAGGCGAGGAACAAGAGCGAGCAGCGGACGGGCGCTTCGGAGGAAGCGGATAACTTGCTGAAAGGCAAGGGCACTCACAATAAAGGGGATGCCAAGCCCGAAGGCGTAGAGGGCGAGCAGCATCATCCCCTGCCAGACGGTGCTCTCCTGACTGGCGAGACCAAGAACGCCAGCAAGAAAGGGGCCAATGCAGGGGCTCCAGCCGACGCCAAAGGCGGCTCCCATGAGATACGGGCCGACCCGGCCGGCGGGTTTGGTCCACGCAAGGCGGGCGTATCGTTGCAGGAGAGGGATCTGGAAGAGCCCCATCATCTGCAGCCCGAGGATGATGATCACCACGCCGGCAACCTGCATAACGACGGGCTGATATTCGATGAGGAAACGGCCGACAAGCGAGGCGGTGGCGCCGAAAAGGGTGAAAGTGGTCGCAAGACCGGCGACGAAGAGGAGTGCGCCGGCGACAACGCGGCTCCGCATGCCGCTCGAGTTCTCCTGAAGCGCGTCCACCGTTGTTCCGCCCAAGTAGCTGAGATAGGCGGGCAGCAGAGGAAGAACGCAGGGGGAGAGAAATGAGAGGAGACCCGCAACCACCGCGAGGCCGATCGAGACGAGGTTCAGCTCCATGTCAGTCGTTCATCCTTCTGGCGGGGAGTATACTACCCTCGCGTACGGCCCGAGCCACATATCCCCGGCTTTCTCAGGGAGAAGCGACGTCGATGCGCGATACCGCGGAGCGCTGGCGGGAGACGGGGTGAGCGTCGACCCTGCGATGTCCGCTAAGCAGGCAGCAGTCGCTCGCGCTGCGCAGGAGATCCAGAACGGGATGATGCTCGGTCTTGGGACGGGCAGCACGGCGGAACTGCTCTTCCCGATCTTGCGTCAGCGTCTTGCGGAAGGGTGGCAATTGACTGCGGTGGCGACCTCGGAGCGGACTGCCGCGCTGGCGGCGGCGATTGGGGTTCCACTCCTCCCGCTCCGGCATGCCGTGCAGGTGGACCTGACTATCGATGGCGCGGACGAGGTCGACCCCGCCCTGCGCCTCGTCAAAGGGCGCGGCGGGGCGTTGCTGCGCGAGAAAATGGTTGCCCAAGCGTCCCGCCGCGCGATTATTGTCGTCGACGACTCGAAGCTGGTGCCGACGCTCGGCACTCGCGCTCCCCTCCCGGTAGAGGTGGTCCAGTTCGGCTGGGAAGCGGTGAGCGAGCGGTTGGCCGCCCTTGGAGCGAGCGAGGTGACGTTGCGCGAGCAGGCGGGGAAGCCGGTCCTCACCGATAGCGGAAATTATCTCCTCGACTGCCGCTTCCCGGGCATCGCTGACCCAGAGGCGCTCGACGTGGCGATCCACCGAATTGCGGGCGTGGTCGAACATGGGCTCTTTCTCGGCCTCGCCGACACCGTCATCGTCGGCAGCGCCGACGGGTCGACGGCCGTACTGTCCCAGAGTAAGGAGCGTCTGTGACGTCCGCCCTCGAGCGCATCGAACAGTACTTTCAAGAGAGAGCTATCCGCTACCGTCGCACCGACGATGCTATCGAGGTGTCGTTCTACGGTTATCCGATTGCCGAGCGCTACCGGATTGTCTACCTCGAACGAGCGGATGCGGTGCTCGTTTCCAGCCACGGCATCGCTTATCCCCGGCTGAGTCAGGAAGAGCGGGTGCTGCGAGCGGTGCTGACTTGGAACCATGAGGCAATAGGCGCGTGCTGGAGCTACGACCAAGAGACGCGCGGGATCTGCGCTGACACGACCCTCTATCTCGCGGGAGAGCCACTCAGTCTCGCTCAGTTCGACCGCCACTTCAACGGGCTAGTCACGCAGGTGCGCAGGAGGCTGCCCGACCTCCTGCGCCTGATCGTTGAAGAGCCGGAGAGCGCCCTTGACCCTGCTGTCAAGGCGCAGCTCGAAACGATCCTCCAGCAGCAGGAGCAGACGGATGATGACCGCGGCGAGGATGGCTCGGAGACAGCCCGCGACGGCAGCGACCCGCCTGGCCCCTCTGCCGAGCATTGAGCGTTCCTTTCCCCGCTAGAGCGGGCCGCCGAGTTCGACAACCGCTTGGGCGCGCCGAACGGCGCCATGCCGGTCGAGGGCAGTGAGCCGCAGCGTCGCCGGGCCGCGCAGGTCGCCCGGTTTCCACACCGTCAGCGGGCGGTTGATCACTGGCCCGTTCCCGCGCGCCAGCAGCGTCCACTCTTTGGGCTCTTTCCCAGCGCCGACATGCAGTTCCCAGCGGATCAGGTCGTCGCCGGTCACCGTGCCGATAATCTCGACCCGGTCGGTAATCGGCCGCGTGATCGGCGCGAGGTGGACAGAAACTGCTGTCCAAGAGAGGGAGGAGATAGCGCTGCCCACGCTCTGAAGCCAGCCTGTCGCCTCGGGCGGGAGGACGACGGCCACCCTCGTCTGCCCGCCCTCTTGGATTGGCCGGTGGACGGGGCAGATCATCGTCGGTGCCTGCCCTTTAACAACCACTTCTCGAGCGAGCGGACAGAAGGCGGTAGGACGTTGTCCCGAAATGGCGCAGACGGTGGCGTACTCAATGTCTGAGGGGAGGGTGAAGCGCTTCACCTCCCTACCGGCGAGCGCCGCCGTCATGAAGGCGTTCCAGATGGGGGCAGCGGTCGTCGAACTGAACGCGGGCTTCATCGGCTGGTTATTGGTGTTGCCGACCCAGACGCCGACAGCGAGCTGGGGCGTGTAGCCGATGGTCCAGAAGTCGCGGTAATCGTTCGTCGTTCCGGTCTTGACGGCGGCCGGCCGGCCGCTCACAACGAGCGGACTGGCGACCCCGAACATCGGCGCGCGCGCGATGTTGTCGGTGAGGATGTCGGTCACCAGAAAGGTCTCAGCTTCTGGAACGACCCGCTGGGTGCGCGGTTTGTAGTGCTCTTCGATGATATTGCCCCACGGGTCGCGCACTTCGATGATGACGGTCGGCTCGATTGTGCGCAGCCCCGGCGTCTGGCGGAAGGGCGGCACCGAGGAGCCGGCCATCACGCCGCCGTTGGCGAGAACGCTGTAGGCATAGGTGAGGTCGAGCAGCTTCACCTCGCCGCTGCCGAGAGCGAGCGACAGCCCATAGCGGTTCTGGGCGCGCAGGTCGGTGATCCCTAGCCGGTGAGCGAGGGCTACGACGTCGTTCACGCCCGCAAACTGCAGCGCCTTCACAGCGGGAGGGTTGAGCGACTGGGCAAGCGCTTCACGCGCGCGGACGGGACCGCGGTACTTGCCGTCGGCGTTTTGGGGAATGAAGTCGCCGTTTCGTCCGTCGGGATAGCGGCTGGGGATGTCGAGCAGCATCGTCGCGGGGGAATATCCCTTCAGGAAGGCGGCAAGATACGCGATCGGCTTGAAGGCGGAGCCGGGCTGACGCGGGCTGAGAGCGACATTCACCTGACCGCGGATCGAGTCGTCCCAAAAGTTGGCGGAGCCGACCATGGCGAGGATCTCGCCCGTGGACGGCTCGATCGCCACGAGCGCCGCGTTCGTCGCATTGATGGCTGCAAGCCGCTTGACGCCGTCGGCGACTGCTTGTTCGGCCTTGCGCTGCAGGTCGAGGTCGAGGGTGGTGATCACGCGGAAGCCCCCCTGCTCGATCAGCCGCCGGCCGTAGGTCGCTTCTAAGCGGTCGCGGACGTAGTTGACGAAGTGAGGGGCGATGATCGGCGAACTCGGCGGTTGAAACCGCAGCTCCGCGGCCTTCGCGGCCTCTGCCTCTGCAGCGCTGATCATCCCGCGCCGCACCATCAGGTCGAGCACATCGGCTTGGCGCGCCTTCGCGGCGGCGGGGTCGGTATAGGGGGAGTAGCGGGATGGCGCCTGCACTAAGCCGGCGAGCAAGGCCGACTCAGCGAGCGTCAGGTCGACAGCGCTTTTGCCGAAATAGGTGCGCGCGGCGGCTTCGACGCCGTAGCTCAGGTTGCCGTAGTAGACCTCGTTCAAATACCACTCGAGGATCTGGTCCTTGGAATAGCGGCGGGTGATCTCGAAGGCAAGCACGGCCTCGCGCAGCTTGCGGTCGAATGACTGGACCGCTCGCTCTTCAGGCGGGATGATGACGTTCTTGACAAGCTGCTGAGTGATGCCGCTTCCCCCCTCGACGATCTCGCCGGCGCGCAGGTTGTTCAGTGCGGCACGAATAATTCCGCGAAGCGAGACGCCGGGATTGGAGTAGAAATCAGCATCTTCAGTCGCAATTGTGGCGTCACGGAGCGACTGCGGGATGCGCGAGAGCGGAACGATCGTTCGCTTGCCGCCCGACGGGTCGAAGATCTCGAAGAGGAACGTGCCATTGCGGTCGTAAATCTTGGTACTCGAAGGCGGGATGCGGCGCGCCACCGTTTCTGGGGGGGCGAGCGTCCCGACGTAGTCGTTGTAGGCCCAGACTGCGGCGGCGAGGAGCGCCCCTAGGAGAACGAGGCTGCCTGTGAGACGGGCGAGACAGCTTCCGCCCCGCCCCGGAGGCACTGCTGCTGCCTTGGGCGCGCGCTTCGCCTGCGTCGGCGGAGAGGGAAGCGTTGCGGAAGAGCGCGCCATCAGAACTGTTTGCGGACGACGACGTAGTGCGACAGCCCAAACCATTTGAGCGGGGAACGCTCGAGGGCGTAGAGGACGCGCCGCAGCAGCGCGCCGAGACGGGGTCGGCGCGCGGCGATGTTGTCGAAGCCCGGGTAAATCGCCGTCTCGACAACGACCCGGCCCGGAAGGCCGCGGAACAGTCGGCGAATAGCGCCGGGAAGGTAGGCGCGCACATGCGGCGCGAGGCGGTTGCGCAGCGGCGAGGGAAGGTAGCCGAGAAGAGGGATGTTGCCGAAGACATAGCCGCGGCCTGGCAGGTAGGCCCCGTGCGTTTCAAAGGGAAAGAGCCGGTTTGGCGCAAAGATCACGATCGTGCCGCCCCATTTGGTGACGCGGTGCGCTTCGCGGATCGTCTCGCGATCGTCGAAGACGTGCTCGATCACTTCGTGGAGCAGCACCATGTCGAAGGTGTTGTCGGCAAACGGCAGAAACTCCGAGGCGGCTTGAACGATGAAAGGCAGCGTTCGTCCGGCTTCGACGGCGCGCGCGCGGTCGAACTCGACGCCGTACGCTTCGTCGGTGAAGCGCCGAAAGGCGTGGACATACTTCCCAATCCCGCAGCCGATGTCGAGCACGCGCCGGCCTTCGAGGGGGCTGAACTGGCGGATCAAGGCGAGCCGGCGCTCTTGGCCGAAGCGCCAGACAGAGCTTGGGTTTCCTAGCGCGATCGCGCGATCCTCGTCGTTCACTCGCCGTTCCCCTTGCCGCGCTTCATGATACTGTAGAGAAGCAGCTGACTGACCGCAAGAAGTTGCAGCCAATCAGACAGGATCGCGCATGCCTAGCGCCTAACCGGCTCGGGAAGGCGCAGCGGGTGGTCCTGAAGGTAGACGGCACCCGGGGTGCGGAGCGCGATCTCCGCCTTGGCGAGTTCCCCGCCGATGTGGAGCGCGTGGTCGATCTGGGAAAAGTACGGCTTGATCTGGAGCGCCAGCTCGGCCGCGCTTGTGCCGCGAAACTCCTGCAGGCGGACGCCCTGCGGCGAATAGTGGACGACGACGATCGCGCCGTCTTCAACTCGAATGACGAATGAGCCGCGGGGGTCGCGCTCCTCTTGGCGCGGCCGGCGCGGGGTGCGGCGCTGCCGCTGCTCGATCACGTCGCGGGCGAGGTCCCAGGCGTCGTCGGCGATGTAGGCCGCGTGGATCAGCGTAGAGAGAGAACCGAGCTTCAGCTGCCCGACGCTGTCGGCGATTAGGCGCTGGAGACGGCGCAGCGTGAAGGCGGTCTCAGGCCATGAGCGGTAGAGATCGACCGACCGCAGGTAGGCGGTGAGGAGAAGCGCTCCTGCCCGCCGGCGCGCTTGAATGAGCATGAGGTTGGGGGCGGTCGGCCGCGCTGGGTCGCGGTGGGGGTCCCAGAGGGCGGCAGTGGCGGCGTGGGTGCCGGGGTGGTCGCGCAGCGTGGCGATGAGGCTGGCGATCTGATCCCGGCCGCCGTAGTCGAAAAGCCGCTGTCCTTCGGTGTCGGCCAGCTCCGGCGGCGGGGTGGGCGAAAGGAGGAGCGGATAGGCGATCTCTTCGAGGTAGTTCGGCGTCACCGGCAGCCACGGCGGCAGGTGAGGTGCCTCGGGGCGCTCGTCGCTGACAACGAGCAGCAGGTCCGCAAGGTCTTTCTGGCGGCCGCCGAACGGCCCATCGTGAATGACGCCAAACTGCATCACAAGGCGCAGCGCCTCGACCC
Organism: Dehalococcoidia bacterium; assembly: GCA_025054935.1. Classification (NCBI taxonomy): domain Bacteria; kingdom Bacillati; phylum Chloroflexota; class Dehalococcoidia; species Dehalococcoidia bacterium. Next base: position 161,864 of record JANWZD010000004.1, read on the forward strand.
AGACGTCAGCGACGCGCCGGCCGCGCGCGACCATCCCCGGCCCTTCCGCGGGAAAGACATCTGCTTGGGGTTCGGTGATCGGAAAAACGCGGGGCGGCGCGAAGGGGGGGAGGTAGGGCAGCGCGCGCAGGGTCTCCCGCAGACGCTCTGGATCGAGAGGCCCGCGGCGGTCGATCAGCTGGACAGAGCGCCGGAAGTCCTCGATTGCGTCGCGCGGGAGGGCGCGGTCGATCAGGCCGACATCGCCGATGATCCGGTATTCCTCGTCAATGCCGTTCTGGGCGAACTTGAGGAACGCCTCTCCGCTGCCAGTGAGGTCGACCCCGCAGACGACGATGTAGCGCACGACCGGGTCGGCGAGCACGTTACGGATGATGTGGTTGATGCCGTCGCGCGAATACAGATTGCCGATTCGGCCGTATTCGCTCGGCTGGAGCACGCGCGCTACTTTCTCCTGCGGTGTCCAGAGCGTGCAGATGCCGATGGGGTTCGCGGGGTCGCCAACGGTGAGCGTTTGGTAGGTGTAGGTCGTGCCTTGCGCGTTGAGAACCATCGCCAAATTCTAGAGCGAAGCGCCGCGCTCTTGGCAGCCTCTCGCCTTCCTGCGCCGGCGGCGTGCGGCAAAGCGGAGGAGACGAAAGCGGGACGCTCGATCCTCGTGCCGGTGCGGCAGCAGGAGGTGCTCCCTCGAGCGCGAAGCTGTGCCCTGCCTCCTCTCGCTCGCCGGAGGAGGGCGCTTCAGCGAGTAAAGCGCCCCTTGATGAGGTGCACGCCTTCCTCTGCTGCTCGGCGCAGGGGGTGATTAGTCGGCGAAGGCGGCGGCGATGATCCGCGCCTGCTCAGCGGCATGCCGAAGCGTGGAGCCTTCGGCTGGGCTGGCTTTCTCGCGGCGGCCGATGTAGCGCAGCCGGACGCCCGCCGGCAGCAGGGTCCACAGCCGCGGGAAGACGAAGCTGTAGGCGCCCATGTTGCGCGGCTCTTCTTGGAGCCAGACGACCTCATGCACGTTGGGATACTCCGCGAGCAGCCGCGCCAAATGACCGGTGGGGAAGGGAGCGATCTCCTCGAGCCGGACGATCGCCACGTTCGGGTGCTTCGGTCGTGCCGGGTTGGTCAGCAGCTCGATCGCGACCTTTCCGCTTGCGAGGATGAGCCGCCGCACCTCGGCACGCCGCGCTGCTGCGTCGGGGTCATCGATCACGGGGAGGAAGCTGCCGGAGGTCAGGCGCTCGAGGGTCGCTGCTGCGGCTGGGTTGCGCAGCAGGCTCTTCGGCGAAAACAGGATCAGGGGGCGGGCCTCGCCGCGCCGGATGAAGGCGGCTTGCCGCCGCAGCACGTGGAAATACTGGTCTGCCGTGCTCGGAATGACAACGCGGATGTTGTCTTCGGCAAAGAGCTGGAGAAAGCGCTCAATCCGCGCGCTTGAGTGCTCCGGGCCCTGGCCTTCGTAGCCGTGAGGAAGCAGCAGCACGATCGCAGAGCGCTCTCTCCACTTCGCCCACGAGGAGACGATGAACTGGTCGATGATCGGCTGGGCGACGTTGGCGAAGTCGCCGTACTGCGCTTCCCAAAGGACAAGCGCCTCGGGGGCGCCGACGCTGTAGCCGTATTCGAAGCCGAGCGCACCGGTCTCCGAAAGCGGGCTGTTGTAGACGGCGAAGCTCGCCCGGGCTTGGGGAAGCAGGTGCAGGGGCGAAAATTTCGCTCCTGTCAGCCGGTCGTGCAGCACGAGGTGGCGGTGGGAAAAGGTGCCGCGCTCACTGTCCTCGCCGGCAAGCCGGATGGGAGTGCCGTCCGCGAGGATGCTCGCAAACGCGAGCGCTTCGGCATGGCCCCAGTCGATCAGCTTGCCCGGCTCGAGGACGGCACGGGCGCGCTGGAGCTGCTGGTCGAGCTTCGCGACTGGCGTGAAGCCCTCGGGTCGGCGCAGCAGTTCTGCGTTGAGCGCGCGCAGCGTCTCGAGGGGAACGGCCGTGTCGACATTCGTCTGGCTGGCGCGCGGCCGCTCCGCGACCGCCGGGCCGCTCGGCGCGCCGCCTTCTGCCGCGGCACGCAGCTCGGCATCGATCTGGGCGAGGAGCTGGTCCGCCTCGCCCGGCCGGATCACTCCGCGCTCCTCAAGCCGGCGCGCCCACAGTTCACGGACGGTCGGGTGCTGGGCGATCTTGGCGTAGAGCAAGGGCTGGGTATACGCCGGCTCATCGCCCTCGTTGTGGCCCCAGCGCCGATAGCCGACCACGTCAATGACGACATCACGGTGGAAGCGCTGCCGGAAGGCGTAGGCGAGGCGAAGGGCAGCAGCGCACGCTTCGACGTCGTCGGCATTGACATGGAAAACAGGGACGTCGAAGCCTTTCGCGAGGTCGGAAGCATAGAGGGTGGACCGGCCCTCGACGGGGTCGGTCGTAAAGCCGACTTGGTTGTTGGCGATGAGATGGATCGTTCCGCCGGTGGTGTAGCCCTCAAGCCGGGCGAGGTTCAGCGTTTCGGCAACGACGCCTTGGCCGGGGAAGGCGGCATCGCCGTGGATCAGGATGGTCAGCGCGCGATGGGGGTCATGGCGCGGCGCTCCGCCGCGAGAGCGATCGTCCTGCAGGGCGCGCGTATATCCTTCGGCGACCGGATTGACGAATTCCAGATGGCTCGGGTTCGGCCGCAGATGCACCAGCGGACCGCCGGCATCCGCTGAGCGCCGCCCGATCGCGCCGAGGTGATACTTGACATCGCCGGGGTCGTCGCTTGCGGCGCCGCTGCCCCGCGCTGCCTCAGCAAAAGCATGAAAAGTGACCGCGAACGGCACCCCGGTGACGAAGGTGCGGGTTGCGAGCCGCCCGCGGTGCGCCATGCCAAGCACGACGTGCTGAATCCCGTCGCGCTCTGCGAAGCGGACGACGTCGTCGATCATCGGGATCAGGATGTCGAGCCCTTCTCCAGAGAACCGTTTCTGGCCGACAAAAGCGCGATGCAGGATCCGCTCAAACGCCTCGACGCGCGTCAGCCGCTCGAGCAGCAGACGCGCCTCGTCGTCATTCAGGCCGGGCGCATATTCTCGCGACTCGATGGCGTTAGCGAGCCATTGCCGTTCTTCGGCGGAGACAAGGTGCGCGAATTCGTAGCCGATCCGCGTGCAGTACACCTCGCGCAGGGCGGCGATGGCGGCAGCGGCGTTCGGCGACCCTTCGACGAGCGGTCCGCGCACGATCGCGGCGGGGAGATGGCGCAATTCTTCCTCGGAGATGCCGAACTGGGCCAGATCAAGACCGGGGTCTTCCACCGGGCTCTGCCCAAAAGGATCGAGAGGGACAAGGGCGTGGCCACGCTGGCGGATCGCCTCAGCGAGCAGCACGGCGCGCGCGGCGGTCATGTAGGTCGCTTGGGGGGTTGCTGCGAGGCGCACCGCTGCCCGTTCAGCATGGGGCTGCCCGCTCGCCTCTGGGGCGCTCTGGGAGATGTCCGCTGGCCGACGACGGCTCTCGACGTCGAGGTCGTGCCCGGAGAAGTCGCCATGGTTCATGCTTCGCATCCGTCAACGCTGACGTTCGGTCAGCAGATTCCTAGGGTCGTCTTCATCATACTCCAGTTTTGGTAGGGTGGCGACTGCTCGCTCTCTCCATCCCGCATGCCGGCGGAGAATGGCGCGGAGGAGCACGGCCTGGGGAGGGGCGCTCCTCTCCCCCTCGTGTCGGCCTGAAAGGCGGCGGCGCGGTCCCTTCGGCTGCTGTTTGGCCGCCTCCCCGCTCCGCGCGCCGGACCTGCCCAGCGGCGAAGTCGGGCGTCTCGGCGGGACGAGCGTGCTGGCGGAGCGCGCCGAGCGGCGCCATCGGCTGCAGGGCTGACGGGACTAGCCGATTTAGGCCGAATGGCAGATTGATCAAATGCCCGAGGCGCGGTATGTTTTACGTAGTTTGGTCGTGATGCGCGCCGAAAGGGAGCGGCGCGCGTTGACGATCGAAGAGAACGAGCGCGCGTCAGCGCCGATGCGATGAAAGGAGAGAGCATGGTCGACCGCGGTTTCCTCGGAACGATGCCGCTCGCCACGGAGCGAGACAGCGACGCGTATCTCGACTTTGTTGAAGGCATCCGAGTTTTCAACGCGGCGCAGGTCGGTCCGGTCTTCCAGCAGAAGGGGACCGAAGCGATCGAAGAGTATCGGGCGAAGACCGGCAAGCCCGTCACCACCCTTGCTGAGGTGAAGCAGATCGTCGAGCACGAGCCGGTGGTGGCGACCCGCAACCGGGTGTGGCGGTGGAGCCAAGAAGGCATTTGGAACGGCGCCCGCGAAGCGTATAAGGGGCGGGAAGCGGAGCTGCTGGCGGAGCTGGACCGCTACGACAAGATGGGGCCCGGCTCGGTGCAGTGGGACCCGAACTTCCAGTATCCGGAGTACTTCGCGAAGGTCGATTTCCACATCCAGCCGGGCGGCTACTACGCTGACCCGCTCGCCGGCTACATCTACCACTACGGCACGAAGGTGTTCTTCACCGGCCGCAACAACAACGATGATGTCCAGCGCGGGCTGTGCCAGCTACTGCCGACGCCGGCCGATGGGCAGGTGCGGCGCATCCTTGACCTTGCCTGCTCGGTGGGGCAGTTTACGACGGCGTTCAAGGAGCGCTTCCCGCAGGCCGAGGTCTGGGGGATCGATGCCAGCGCGCCGATGGTGCGCTATGCCCACAAGCGGGCGGTGGACATGGGGCTGGAGGTGCACTTCGCCCAGCGCCTTGCGGAGAACACGGGCTTTCCGGACAACTACTTCGACATCATCAACGCCTTCATTCTGTTCCATGAGGTGCCGGGAGACATCGCCGAGCGGATTGTGGCGGAGGCGGCGCGGATGCTGCGGCCGGGCGGCATCTTCTGCGTTGAGGATTTCGCGAACCGGAAGCTTGGCGAAGTGGCGCCGATGGCGGAGTACTCGGGGTTCATTGACAGCACGTACAATGGGGAGCCGTACGCGCCGGCGTTTGTGCATTCGGACTTCACGGGGCTGCTGAAGAAGTATTTCCGTGAGGTGAACCCGAACTACACGGACAAGTCGTGGCTGCCGATTCGGGTGGCGGTGAAGTAAGGCGCATTACGGGCTGGAGCGCTGCCCCCTCGCCAATCCGGCGAGGGGGTTTTTGCTGTGCCGGCGTTTGCGCCCGGCATTGACGGCTGAGCAAAGCTCAAGTAAAGTCTTCTCATCGTCGAACGTCTCGACGACAGGGCGAATTGAGCGAAAGAGGGAACAATGGTCGATCGCGGACATCTCGGAACCATGCCGCTCGGCGCAGAGCGGGATGACGACTCCTATCTCGATTTTGTTGAAGGCGTGCGCATTTTCACCCAAGCTCAGATCTCGCCGATCGTGGCCCAGAAATCGAATGAGGCGGTTGCGGCTTACGAGGCGCGAACCGGCGAAAAAGTAACCACTATTGAGAAGCTTCGCGAAGTGCTCGACCCGGTGCCGGTGGTCGCGACGCGAAATCGTCTCGCCCGCTCCAGCCAAGAGATGATGTGGCAGAAGGTGATCGAGACGTACCGCAAGCGCGAGCCCGAACTGCTGCGCGAACTCGAGATCGCTGACCGATCGGGCCCGGGCACGGTTGAGTACGACCCCAACTTCCAGCTGCCCGACTACTTCACCAAGGTTGAGTTTCACATTCAGCCGGGGAACTACCACGCTGACCCGCTTGCCGGCTACATCTACCACTACGGCACGAAGGTGTTCTTCACCGGCCGCAACAACAACGATGATGTCCAGCGTTCGGCGGTGATGTCGTCGCCGCTTCCGAAGGACGGCGTCGTGCGGCGCATTCTTGACCAAGCCTGCTCGATCGGCCAGAGCACGACGGCTTGGAAGGAGCGCTTCCCGCAGGCGGAGGTGTGGGGCATCGATGCTGGCGCGCCGATGGTGCGCTATGCCCACAAGCGGGCGGTCGATATGGGGCTGGAGGTGCACTTCGCCCAGCGCCTCGCAGAGGACTGCAAGTTCCCCGACAACTACTTTGACATCGTCTACGCCTTCATCATGTATCACGAAGTGCCGCAGCACATCATGAAGGCGATCATCCGCGAGACCCACCGCGTCCTCCGGCCGGGCGGCGTCTACATCATCGTCGACTTCCCGACCCGCGGTCCGAACGGCAGGGCGAGCAATCCGGCATCAGACTACTTCCGCGATTTCGACACCCACGACAACGGCGAGCCGTATGCGAGCGACTTCGTCTACTCCGATTTCCACGGCGAGCTGCGCAAGGTCTTCAGCGAGGTGATCGAGAACTACGAGGGCGCAAAGACCTTCTTGCCGATGCGGGTGTGCTACAAATAGCTCATCCGTCACGCACCCTCGCTTGAAAGGAAGAAAGGCTGGGACTTAGCGGTCCCAGCCTTTGTTGGCAGAGAAGGGAGAGAGATGGACCGCGGCTTTCTCGGGACGTTGCCTCTGGCGGATGAGCGGGATGACGACTCGTATCTCGACTTTGTCGAGGGCGTGCGAATCTTCACCCTTACCCAACTGACGCCCGTGATCAAGGAGCGGACTGCGGCGGCGATCGCCGAATATGAGGCGCGCGTCGGCCGCAAAGCTGCCTCGATCGACGATGCGCGCGCCGCGCTCGACCCCGTGCCCGTGATCGCGACGCGCAACCGCCTGATGCGCTCGAGCCAAGAGATGATGTGGCGGCGGATTGCGGAAGTCTATCACCGCCGCGAGGCCGAACTGCTCGCCGAACTCGACCGCTACGACCGGCTTGGGCCGGGCACGGTCGAATGGGACCCGAACTTCGTCTACCCCGACTACTACGCCAAGGTCGAGTTTCACATCCAGCCGGGGAACTACCACGCTGACCCCTTGGCGGGCTACATCTACCACTACGGCACGAAAATCTTCTACACCGGCCGCAACAACAACGATGACGTTCAGCGCGAATGGGTCAATCTCGCTCCTGTGCCGGCAGATGGGGTCGTTCGCCGCGTCTTGGACCAGGCCTGCTCTGCGGGGCAGAGCACAACGGCGTTGAAAGAGCGGTTCCCGCAGGCCGAGGTCTGGGGGATCGACATTGCCGCGCCGATGGTGCGCTATGCCCACAAGCGGGCAGTCGATATGGGCATCGAGGTACACTTCGCCCAGCGCGCCGCCGAAGACACCAAATTCCCCGACAACTTCTTCGACATCGTCTACTCGCGGATCCTCTTCCACGAGCTGCCGCCCGACATCGCCGAACAGGTCGTCCGCGAGAGCTACCGCATTCTGCGCCCGGGCGGGCTGTTCATCGTGATCGACTTTGCCAACCGCCCGCCGGGGCTCACCTCGCCGGCAGAGGACTACTTCCGCGATTTCGATACCCACGACAACGGCGAGCCGTACGCGAGCCTCTTCGTCTACTCCGATTTCACGGGGATGCTCCGCCGCGCCGGCTTCCGCAACGTCATCGAGAACTATACGCCGCACATGTATCAGCCGATGCGCGTCTGCGAGAAGTAGCGAGCTTCAGCTGCCGCGCAGCACGCGGCCGGGGAGGACAGCGCGCTGGCCTTCCGGCGCGACGACAACGCGGCCGTTGACGATCACCCACTGCACCCCCACTGGGAACCGGTGGGGGTGCTCATACGTTGCGCGGTCGCTGATGGCTGCCGGGTCGAAGATGACAAGGTCAGCAAATGCGCCCGGTGCGAGGACCCCGCGATCGCGGAGGCCGAACCGGCGCGCAGGCATGCTCGTCATCCGCGGGATGAGCGCTGCCATCTCGCGAAGCGAGCGGCCCTTGAGCAAGCGGGGGAAGGTGCCGTAGCCGCGCGGATGCGGCTGTCCGCGTCCGAGACGGCCCTGCGGCGCCCGCGCGGCGCTGTCGGTGCCGAAAACAGTCCAAGGATGGGCGATCGCCGCCGCGACATCGTCATCGCTCAGGACATGGAAAATCGCTCCGACCATCCCCTCGGCAGCGAGCAGCAGGTCGATCACCTCATCGAGAGGATGCCGGCCGCTGGCGGCCGCGAGCGCTGCCACTGAGCGGCCCGCAGCGTCGGGGCGGCCGCGAGCGCCAGTGATGACGATGCCTTCCCAGCCTGCGTCGAGGGCGAGGCTCGGCCAGCCGCCCTCCTCGAAGGCGGCGCGAATGCGCGGCCGAACAGCAGGGTCGCGCAGCCGGGCGAGCAAGGCGTCGGGCCCGCCATCGTGGAGCCACGGCGGCAAGGTCGCGGCCAGCAGCGTGCTCGCAGCCGTGTAGGGGTAGACATCCCACCCGAGGTCGACCCCGCTGGCGCGCAGGGCGTCGAGCCACGCCAGCGTCGCGGCGAGCGTTCCCCGCTGCAGCGCGCCGCTCGCCTTCAAATGGGAGATCTGCAGCCGCGCTCCGCTTGTGCGCGCTGTCGTCACTGCCTCGTCGATGGCGGCGCGCAGCCCTCGCCCCTCATCGCGCAGGTGGGTTGCGTAGATCCCGCGGCCGGCAACGACCTGGGCGAGCGCGGTGATCTCCGCTGGCGATGCGAACGCGCCGGGCGTATAGGCGAGCCCGGTCGACAATCCGATCGCGCCCTCGCGCAGCGACCGATCGAGCAGCCGCTGCATCGCTCGGATCTCCGCAGCATCAGCTGGGCGTGCCGCAGCGCCGATGACAGAGTGCCGCAGCGCGTCGTGCCCAACGAGCATCGCGATATTGATCGCCACGCCTTCCGCTTCGACCGCACTCAAGTACTCTCCGACTGACCGCCAGCGGAGGGAAACGCCCAGGCGGTCGAGTTCGGCGGCCGTGAGGGCGACCGCCGGCCCGGCCAGCGGGGCGAGGCTGGCGCCGCAGTTGCCGAGTACTTCGGTTGTGATGCCCTGCCGGACTTTGCTCTCCATGGCGCGGTTCAGAAACAGCGCTGAGTCCGAATGACCGTGCACGTCGATAAAGCCCGGGGCGACAACGCAGCCGGTTGCGTCGAGAACCGCTGCGGCGCGCTCGGGGGCGGTTCCGATCGCGGCGATCCGGTCGCCGCTGACGGCGACATCGCAGCGCTGCGCCGGCGTTCCGGTGCCGTCAAGAACAAGGCCGCCCGTGATGAGCAGATCGACCATCGCGCGTGACGATAGCAGTTGTCTCCTGGGCCGGCGAGCCGCTTGTTCGCTGTGGAAGGAGCCTGGTAGCCTCAACCGATGGCTGAGCAGGAGTGGGAAGCGCGCTGCCGCGAAGTTGAGCAGCTGCTTAGCGCGCTCTCGCCGCCGGATGACGACAGAGTGCGCTGGGCCCTCGGCGCGGCCCGGCTGTGGTGGGAAGCTGCCGCGTGCGCGCATTGGTCGGGCGACGACGCTGGGCGCGAGCGCGCGCTGGGTCACGCTGCGGCCGCCTTCGACCAGCTGGCTGTCGCGCTTCGCGACGAGTACGAAGGGCACCCCCTTGTCGACGTTGAGGTCATCCTCGACGGGATCCTAATCGCGTGGGCAGCAGGACGGGACGAGGTGGCAGAACGGCTGGGACGGCTGCCGACCCAGCGCTTCCGGCCGCGTGGCCGCGCCAAGCCGGACGAGCCGCTGATGTTCGCCACCTTCGCCGTGGCGAGTGCTGCCCGCGGCAACGCGCCGGCGCGTGACCGCGCGATTGCCAACGCGCGCGAGGCGATCGCCGCGGGGCGGACGGCCGACCTGACGCGAGCCCGCGGGGCGATCGCCCCGTTGCTCGACGGAGTGGAGGCGGTCGCCCGCGGGCGGGGCAAAGCGCTCGAGCGCGCCCTCAGCAAGCTGGTCCGCTATCACCGCTGGCGGTATCGTGAGCGCGAAACCCCGCTGGCGGCGCTCGATGTCCGCGGGAGCGCACTGGCGCGCTGGGCGGCACGCTGCGGCGTGAGCTGCCAGGTCACCGACCCTCTCCTTGCGCCAGTGGCGGCTGGAGCGACGCGGTGAGCCTCGATCTCGACGACGTGCGGGCAGCGGGAGCGCTTCTTGCAGGAATTGCCCATCGCACGCCGGTGCTCACCTCGCGGACCCTCAACGCAGTGACCGGCCGACAGGTCTTCTTGAAGTGCGAGAACATGCAGCGCAGCGGCTCGTTCAAGTTTCGCGGTGCCTACACTGCGCTCTCGCGCCTCAGCCCGAGCTGCCGCCGGGCCGGCGTCGTGGCCTTCTCGTCCGGGAATCACGCTCAGGCGGTCGCCCTCGCTGGTCGGCTGCTCGGCGTGCCGACCACCATTTTTATGCCGACCGATGCGCCTGCCGCGAAGGTAGCCGCGACGAGAAGCTACGGAGCGGCGATCCGCTGGTACGACCGGGAGACCGAGGACCGGGCGGCGCTGGCGGCGGAGTTTGCTGCCGCGATGGGGGCGACCCTGCTCCCGCCGTTCGATCATCCGGACATCATCGCGGGGCAAGGAACCGCTGCTCTCGAACTGCTGGAGGAGATCCCCGACCTCGACACGATGCTCGTGCCGGTTGGCGGCGGGGGATTGATCGCCGGCTCGCTGCTGGTCACCGCCGGACGCGGGGTCGCGGTCTTTGGGGTCGAGCCGGCGGCCGCTGACGATACGACACAGTCGCTTCGGGCAGGACGACGAGTGGCGATCTCCCCGCCCCAGACGATCGCCGACGGGCTGCGCGCAACTATGCCGGGGGAACTAACCTTCCCGATCCTCCAGCGCTGCGTCGCAGGGATCCTCACCGTTTCCGAGGAGGCGATCGCCGCGGCAGTTCGGTTCCTCCTGCTGCGGCTGAAGCTGCTCGTTGAACCAAGCGGCGCCGTCGGCGTTGCCGCGTTGCTCAGCGGCACGCTTCGGGGCGGACGGCGCGTGGGGGTCATCCTCTCGGGGGGAAATGTCGACCCGGGAGCGCTGGCGGCGCTTCTCGTCGGCGAGAGTGGGGGGGCCTAGACGCCGGCGAGCATGCGGCGCAGCCGCGTCTCTTGGTCGATCGGGGTGACCGCAATCAACTCATCGCCGGGCATCAGGACGAGGGACGGGTTCGGCGCTTGGGGGCCGCCTCGTGACGTAATGACGACCGAGATGAAGGCCCCCGCCGGCAGCAGCACATCGCCGAGGCGCTGCCCGCGGACCGGGCTGTCATCGCCAATGACGATGTCGACGATCTCCATCCCAAACCGCGAGAGATCCATCAGATGCATGAGAGGATGCTGCGGCACTTCGTGCTCGATATGTTCGAGAATGACTTGGGTGCTGCTGACGGGCGCGTCGATGCCCAACAGACGGAAGATGCGGTCGTTCTTCGGGTTGTTGATGCGCGCGATGGTCCGGCGGACGCCGAAGCGCACTTTCGCGACTTGGCAGCTGACGAGGTTGTCTTCGTCTTCGCCTGTCACTGCGATGAAGACGTCGGCGCGGCCGGCCCCGACATCTTCGAGCGTGGCTGCTTCGCAGCCATCGCCGCGAACGCAGACGCTGCCGAGGTCTTCATTGATCCGTTCGCAAGTGCGGGCGTCTTTTTCGATGAGCAGGACTTCGTGCCCTTCGGCGATCAGCTCTTTGGCGAGGTGGTAACCCACTTGGCCGCCGCCAACGATGATGATGTACATCGCGCTTACCGACCGATGGGCGGCAGGGCCGGGGTCGGCTTGCCGACAACAAGGGCGTACATGTAGTGAGCGCCGACGACGGTTGGTGAGAACGTCTCTAAGCCGAGTTCGCGGTACATCTGCTCGCGAATGGGGTCGTAGATCCGGCTGACGACGCGCCGCACGCCGAAGATGTGCTTGGCGATCTGCGCCGCCATGACGTTGCGGTTATCGCCTTGCGTGGCGGCGACAAAGACGTCAGCTTCCGCAATGCCAGCGCGAACGAGGACGTCTTGGTCAGTGCCATTCCCGACGAGGGCGGTGCCCCGGAATGTCGCGGGCAGGCGGCGGAAGGAGTACGGGTCGATGTCGAGGATCGTGACGTGATGCCCTTCGTCGTCGAGTAGTTTGGCGAGGGTGGCGCCGACGCGGCCGCAGCCCATGATGATGACGTTCATCGCCGCAGCGCCTCAACCGGTGCCGGCTCGCGCAAGACCCAAACCGCGCACGGGGCGTGTTTCAAGACATAGGGCATCGTTCGCCCCGGGTCGAATTCGCCGAAGCGGCGCTTGTAGCTGGTGCCCATGATAATCAAGTCGACATCGCGCTCAATCGCTTCGTCGACGATCGCCGGGCCGACTTCGCGCGCCTGCATCAGCTCCGTGCTGATCGCAAAGTCGTGGCGCGCCGCCGCCTCTTCTGCCGTCTGGAGGACGCGCTCACCTCGTTGCAGCTCTTCGTCAATTTCGACGTCGATCGGCAACGATCGCTTCACTTCGATAACGTAAATCGCGAAGACCTGACCACGATCGCGTTTTGCAAGCGTGCAGGCCAACCCGATTGCCTCTGCATCGGTCGGATAGCCCTTCACGGGCACAAGAATCCGGCGAAAACGGGTCGCCACACTCGCCCCCGATTCTTTCCCTTCTGCCGCTCCACGCAACAGAAGCGTATGAAATTATACCGACGCCCAAAAACGAGGTGCTATGCATTCGGCCCGATCCCGCGGAGGACAAGCCCCGTCCTCATCTTCGGGTAGAAGTAGGTCGACTTGTGCGGCATTCGATCCCCTGCTGCCGCAACCGCCCGAATCGTGCGCGGGTCGGGCGGGCTGAGAAACGCCGCAAGCTGAAGGTCGCCGCGGCGTACTCCCTCGAGCGCGCCCGCGCCATCCCGCGTAAAGCGCACCCGCCCCTCCCCTTCGCGGTCGACGTCGAGGTCGAGCAACGGTGCGAGAAAGAGGTAGTGGAGCGCCACAAGGTCGAGATGTCGCCACGCAGCGGACCGAGCCGGGAGCCGATCCTCCCACGCTCCCTTTGGGGTCAGGATCGACGCTTGGCCAGCCGGCAGCCCGGCGACTGCGAAGGCTGGCTGCCGCGCGCGGCAAAGCGCTGCCTCGATCTGCTCAAAGCGTATCTCGTCGAGCCGGCCAAGCGGCTCGATGGTGAACCCTTCGGCGGCGCGCGCCTCGAGCGTGGCGAGCCGGGGCGGGTCGACGCCCTGGACGGTGCGGTGCGTCGGATAGACGCGCAGTCCGGGGTCATCCTCGGCGACAAGCGCGATCAGGATGCCATCCGCGCCGGGCGGGGCAGCGGGCTGAGCGCTGTAGCCGAGCGCGGTTTCGTAGCGGTGATGTCCATCGGCGATCAGCACGGGCTGATCAGCGAGCGCACGGGTCACGGCGGCGATAATCGCCGCATCGCGCACGACCCAGAGCCGGTGGCGCTCGCCCGCTTCGTCGACAAAGTCGGCGTCCGGCGGGGAGGCGATCACGCGGTCCGTCGCCGCTCGCGCTGCCTTTTCCGGGTCGGGGTAAAGCCCGAAGATCGGGCTGGTATTTGCTTGGACCGTCCGCAGGAGTTCGAACCGATCTGCCTTCGGGGCAGCCATCGTCTCCTCGTGCGGCAGGACGACGCCGCTCGCCCACGGCTCGAGCTTGAGGTCGACGAGGAGGGCGCGCCGCCGAGCGCGCCCTTCGCGGGTCGTGAATTCCTGCTCGTAGAGGTAAAACGCCGGCGCGGGGTCCTGCACGAGAATGCCTTCGGCGCGCCAGCGGTCGAGATCGGCACGGGCACGGGTGTAGCGGTTGTCGTGCGGGGAGTCGTCGGGCCGGGTCTCCCCAAACTCGACCCGGATGATGTTGTAGGGGCTGCGTTCGTAGAAGCGGCGCTGCTCCTCCGGGCTGATCACGTCGTAGGGGGGACAGGTGACGTCGGCGAGATTGCCAATCCGGTGGAGATTGTAGCGCCAGCCGCGAAACGGCCGGATCGTGGCCATACTGTCCTCGAAGCGAGTGTCGCGGAACGTATACCATACCGCTCGCCGAGATTCCCGTGAGGGCCTATGGTCGTCGTTCGAACATGGCCGACCCGTGAGCAGGAAGACCGCTTCTTCGCCGCCGGCCACGCCCTCGTAGCGGGTGTCGATGAGGTCGGCCGCGGGCCGCTCGCTGGACCGGTTGTTGCGGCCGCGGTGCTCGCTCCGCCGGATGCCCCGTGGGACCTGCCGGTCGCCGATTCGAAACAGCTGACAGCCTCGGAGCGCGAACGGCTGGCCGCCGCGATCGTCCGCGCGCTGCCCTGCGCCCTCGGCTTGGCGACGGTCGCCGAAATCGATGACCTCGGGGTCGCTGCCGCCACGCGCCTCGCCATGATGCGGGCGGTGCGCGCGCTTCCCCAGCAGCCAACGGCGCTCCTGATCGACGCCGTCGCTCTGCCGGGCCTCCGCATTGAGCAGCGCGCGATTGTCCGCGGCGATACCTGCTGCTGGACGATCGCGGCCGCCTCGGTCGTCGCCAAAGTTGAGCGCGACCGCCTGATGTATGAACTCGACCGCCGCTATCCGGACTATGGCCTAGCGCGCCATAAGGGCTACGCGACGGCGGAGCACCTCGAGGCGCTCGCCCGGCTCGGCCCCACGCCGGAGCACCGGCGTTCCTTCGCGCCGCTGCGTCTCTCCCTCGAGCGGTGAAGCGCGATCGGCTCGGCCGGCTTGGCGAGGCGATCGCTGCCGACGCGCTCGAGCGCGCCGGGCTGCACCTCCTTGCTCGGAACGTGCGTTTCCCCGAGGGCGAAATCGACCTCGTCGCCGCAGAAGGCGACACCCTCGTCTTCGTCGAGGTGCGGACACGCCGCGGGGGCGCTTTCGGCTCGCCTGAGGAGTCGGTGACGCTGCGCAAACAGGAGCGGCTAGTGCGGGCAGCGCAGCGCTATCTGCAGCAGGCTGGCCGCGAGACTGCCGACTGGCGCATTGATCTTGTCGCGGTCGAGCTCGACCCAGACGGCCGGCTGCTCCGGGTCGAGCATCTGCGCGCGGCGGTGGAAGAGCAGTGAGGCGTTGACGCTGCCGGGGCATCTTGCGGACAATGCTCGCCATGCTGGACCAGCGACGCGAGGTCCCAGTCCGGCTGCTGCGGGCAGCCGCGCTGCGCAGCGAGGAGCAGGCGCTTGTCCGCGTCGACGACGCGCTGCTGCGCGTGATGTACGTTCGGATGATCCGGGTCCGCGCCTTCGAACTGCGGGTCGCTCGTCTGCTTGAGGAAGGGGTGCTGAAAGGGGTCCAGCTCTCAGCGGGGCAGGAGGCGGTAGCGGTCGGCGCGTGCTCGGCGCTGCGCGACGAGGACTATCTTGTCTCGACGGACCGGCCGCATGGCCATCTGCTGGCAAAAGGCGTCTCGCCGCGCGCCCTTCTCGCTGAGCTGCTGACAAAAGCCGATGGCCTCGCCAGTGGCAAGGGCGGCCCCACCTTTCTCTTCGACGCTGAGCGCGGCGTTCTCGGCACGTTCGGGGGAGGCGACGGGCTGCCGATTGCGGTCGGGGCGGCCTTCAGCGCGCGCTCGCGCCAGCGTGACCTCGTCGTGCTCGCCTTCCTGAATGACGAGGCGGTCGGCTCAGGCGCCTTCGCTGAGGCGGCAAATCTCGCCGCTCTGCGTGCGCTGCCGGTGGTCTTCGTCTATGAAAACCTGCTCACCGAGCCGGACGCCTATCGCGCCGTCCGAGCGCTCGACTCTCTGATCGCTCTCGCGCCCGGCTGGGGCATGGCCGGGGTCGCGGTCGATGGGGCGGACCCGCTGGCCGTCTTCCGGGCCGTGGGCGAGGCGGCGGCGCTCGCCCGCGCCGGCCGCGGCCCGAGCTTCATCGAGGCGCGGCTCGACCCGCCGCGCGCCGTGCTGGCTGGCGATGGCGGAGCGGACGATGTGGTCCGCCGCCGCGACCCGATCGTCCGCTTCGCCGAGCGGCTGCGGATGATGGGCCTGCTGACCGCCGAGGACGAGGCTCTCGTCGAGCGGCGGGCGCGTGAGGAGGCGGATGCCGACCTCGCGTGGGCGCGCTCGTGGCCGGCGCCCGATCCCGGGACGCTGCTGCGCGACGTCTATCAGGCGCCGATCGATCGCGCGTGGCCGCGCCTTGGCGTGAACGATGGCTGAGCAGACGACAGAGGCGGCGCTCGCTGCGGCGATGCTGCGCGAGATGGCGCGGGACGAGACTGTCGTCGTGCTCGGCCGTGCTGGCGGCCACGGGCTGTTTCGGGTGAGCGGCGGCGCGGCCGAGCGGTTCGGCCCAGACCGGGCGTGGAATGTTCCCGGGAGCGGCGTCGGGCTGGCCGGCATCGCGATCGGGGCGGCGCTCACCGGGCTGCGGCCGGTTGTCGAACTGGGGACGGCCGAGCAGGCGGCGCCGGCACTCAGCCAGATCGCGGACCACGCCGCCAAGCTGCACTTCCGCTCGGGCGGACGGCTGCAGCTGCCGCTCGTCTTCATCATCACCACCGGAATGACGCGCTCCGGACCTCTGCGCAGCCAGTCGCTCGAGGCGTGGTTCGCTCACCTGCCAGGGCTGAAGGTCGTGATGCCGGCCACGCCCGCCGATGCTGCCGGCTTGCTGCGGAGCGCGGTTCGGGATGACGACCCGGTCGTCTTTGTGCTCGACAAGCGGGTGGCGCGCCACGCCGGCGAGACCCCCGACGACGAGCATGCGGTTCCCCTCGGCCGGGCGGCCGTTCGCCGCGCGGGGCATGACGTGACGATCGTCGCGAGCGGATGGATGGTGCATGAAGCGCTTGCGGCGGCGGACGATCTCGCTGCGGCGCGGCTGTCCGCTGAGGTGATCGATGTGCGCTCGCTCGTGCCGCTCGACCTAGGGACGATCGTCGCCTCGGTGCGCAAGACGGGCCGTCTTGTCGTTGCGCACGAGGCCGTCGTTTTCGCTGGCATCGGCGCCGAGATTGTCGCCTCGGTCGTGGAAGCCGCGCCGGGCGCCCTGACCGCTCGGCCGCGCCGCGTCGGCCTGCCGTTCGTCGTGCCGCCGGCCGATGTCCCGTCGATCGCGCTGGTGCTGCCGAGCCGCCGCGACATTGCGGGCGCTGCGCTCGCCGTCGTCCACGGGCGCTAAGGAAGGCGCAGCGGCCCGAGGTCAGCGCTGTCGCCGCCGTGCGCCAGCAGCACGCGCTGGCCCGTGACCGGGTCATACAGGCCGGCGAGCAGCCGATAGTCGCCCGGCGGCACGCTTCTCAGGGGGAGGCGACGCTCGTCCAGCAGCCGCTCGTCGGGCAGCCAGGCGTCGGTCGGCAGCGCGCCGTCCGCCGGCGGGCCGTCAGCCTGAGCAACGAGCCGTCCCGCTCCGTCGACGAGGTGGAGAAAGACCGTGAGCGGCGCAGGGGTCGGCCCGGCGGCGCGCCAGAACAGGCGCACGCGATCCCCGTCGACTGTCACGCCCTCAAGCTGGCCGACGCCGGGAAAGTCGGCGGCGAGCGGGCGGTCAGGAGCGACAACGGGAGGACGAATGATCCGCACAGTGCCGAGCTCGACCGTGTCGCCGCTGGCTGTCGGCAGCCGGCGCACCGCCTCGTCGTAGGCGCCGGCGCGCAGGGAGTAGCGCCCGGCCGGCAGCGCCTCAGGCAGCCGCAGCTCATGGCGGTCGAGCAGCCGTTCGCCAGGGCGCCAGCGGCTGGTCGGATAGAACACTCCGCCCGGCGGCGCATCGCTCTGGGCAACGAGCTGCCCTCGGTGGTCGAGGAGGTGGACGAAGGTCGTCAGGTTCTTTTCGGGCGGCGCGACGACTGACCACCAGAGCGCGACCGGCAGCGTCGCGCCCGCCGGCTGGGGGGGAAATTCCGCTCCGTCGAGCCGCAGGGCCGAACCGACAGCGGCGTCAAGCCGGGTTGGCGGCTCGCGGTCGACGGCCGGTCCGACCACCCTCCAGACGGCGCCGACCGGCTCAAGCCGGTATTTCACGCTCAGCCCCGGCATCTCCTTGATGAGGAAGACCTGCTCGCCGGGGCCGAGCACGCCGTCGATCAGCCGCCCGAGGTCGGCGTACTCCGGGCTGTTGACAATGCCGGGGAAGAGGCCGACGAGGTCGGGACGCACCCCTTCGACGAGCGTAAAGTACCAGAGGGGTGTCAGGTCGTCGCGGTCGTCGGAGGCGAGGATGGCGCGCGGCGGGAGCGGTGCGGCGAGGATGCGCTCCCAACGCTGCCGGACCTCCCGGTCGCCGCTCCGGTCGACACGGGGCAGCGTGGTGAGCAGAGCGGCCCCCACGAGGAGCGCTGTCGCCGCGCCGCCGAGCGCGAGGCCGACTGCTAGCCGGCGTGCCGCCTCGACGAGCGCTCCGAGTGCCGTGCCTGCCGCCAGCGCCGCTGCCCAATACGCCGGGATGAAATAGACCTCGATGTCGCCGATCCGGTAGAGCAGGGCGAAGGCGACCGTGACGGCGAAGATGCCCGTTACGAGCAGCCCCTCCCGCGGTCTCCGCACGAGCAACATTAGGGCCCCGAGCCCTGCCGCCAGCCAGACTGCGCTGGGCCACTGCCGCCCGGCGAGGCGGAGAAAGAGTGCCAGCCGCTCCTCAAGGCGCAGGGGGGAAGTCAGCTTGTCGGCAAAGACTCGGCCGGTCACCATATCGATAAAGCCGTCGAGGTCGTTCTGGAAGGAGACGATGCGGCGGCCGCCTGCCGTCTCTTGGGCGAGATAGGGCGAATGGTCGGCGCGCAGGGGAATGTAGAGATAGAGCGCGAGGGGGAGGACAGCAAGCAGCGCCGTCAGCGCGAGGGAGCGCGGCGCGAGGAGCGCTCGGCCGCGGTCGGCAGCGAGAAAGAGCGCAAGGAGGGGCAGCGTCAGGAGCGCGGCGCGGTGGTGGGCGAGCGACAGCCCGACGATCAGCCCGACGAGGGGAAGCGGCCAGCGGCGGACGACGGCGAGGGTGAGGGCGGCGAGCAGCAGC
Organism: Dehalococcoidia bacterium; assembly: GCA_025054935.1. NCBI lineage: Bacteria > Bacillati > Chloroflexota > Dehalococcoidia > Dehalococcoidia bacterium. Next base: position 180,543 of record JANWZD010000004.1, read on the forward strand.
AGTTGAAGCGCGTACACTTCGGCGATCACGGCCTGAGACCAGAGGTCGGAGGAGAGCGCGGCGAGCGCGGCGGCTGCGAACCCTCCCAGCCGCGCGGCAGCGGCCGGTCCGGGCAGGACCGTGATGGCGAGGAGCGTCGTCAGCGCGACGGCAGCTGCTGCTGCGACCGCGGAGAACAGGTTGATGCGGTAAGCGACGTCCCCGACCGGCAGGAAGGCGAACAGCCAGCCGAGGAGGAGATAGAGGGGGTAGCCGGTCGGGTGGACGAGGCCGAGTGTCGGCGCGGCGAACTGGAACTCGCCGCTATCGAAGGCGAGGACAGTCGGGGCGAGTGTTCGGACGTAGAGCGCAAGCGCCGCCAGCCCGGCCGCTGCGCCGAGCGTCAGGTCGAGCGCCCGGAGGGAGCGAGGAGCGGTCGCGTCTCCTCTCATCCGCCGATGCTCACGCGCTCAACGGCGATGCCGAGGGTCCGCTCATCAAGGGAGCGCCCGACGGCAAGGCGAACGGTCTCTGTTCCGCTTGCCTCGAGGGCCGTGCCGGGCGCTGCGCCCTTGACGCCGATCGCGGCGTGAGAGAGACGAAAGCCGCCGCGGAGGTCGGTAGCGATCCCCAGCGCGCGGAAGGCGGCGACGGCGTCCTCGCCGAGTTTGGCCGAGGCGTCGTCCTTGACGGCGAGGGCGACGATTGTTCCCGGGGGGAGGTCGGCGATCGCCTTGGCAAGCCGACCGGAGGCGCCATCGTCGGCAAATGTGTCGTAGCTCGCAGAGAGGAGGATACGGCCGCTCGCTGGGTCGAGGGCGACGAGGTTGTAGCCGCGCCGGTCGCGCGCGACTGACCGGCCGTCGACGACGATCCGCGCGGCATTGCCGGCGTTCAGTCCCGCCGACTCAACGCGCAGGTCGACGGGAGCGCGAATGCCGGTAGCGCCAATGGTCCGGTCGACGGGAAGGACATCCGCCGGGCGGACCAGGCGGTCGACCTCGACATCGAGCCGATTTGCGCCGGTGACGAACTGCGAAGCGGCGGCGGTCACTTGATAGTCGTGGAAGCCGCTGTGCAGGGGGAACTCTCCGAGCAGGTGGCCGTTGAGGCGCAGCCGGAGCGTTCCCTCTGGCCGGCCGGGATAGTCGAACGGCGCGGCGCGGACCGTCAGCGAAACTGTCGCTGCTGCGCCGACGTTGGGGATGAAGATCCGCGCTGAGGAGCGGGTCGACCAGCGGACGGGGCGGCCCTGGTAGACCTCCTCGCCCGTCCAGCCGTCGCCGCGATACGGCCGTCCGGCCGGCTCTCCGAACGCGATCGCCACAGGGAGGGACACGGGTTGCGGCGTGATGCGATAGAGCGCGGTCGCGCCGTCATCGCGGACGAGTTCGAGCGGGAGCACCCGCTGCGCGTACGCTTCAGCTTCTGCGACGCCGTAGGCGCGATGGACAGCGAGGAAGCGCAGGTCATAGAGCGCGATCAAGCGCGGCGCAGCGGCGCGGTCGGCAGCCTCGGTCGCCGCGTCGGGCTGCTCTCCCTGCTCGATGCGGGCGATCGTTCCGAAGACGGGCAGGTCGGAGAAGTAGACGAATTTGAAGGGCGGGTTGCGCGAGATGTTGCCGCCGAGCATGCGCTTCTGGTGGGCGTATTGGTAGGCTTGGATCGTCGTTCGCTCTTTGCCGAGCACGCCGTAGCTGTTGCGCCAGCCGAGCGGCAGCTGGACGATCGCGAAGTCGCCGGGTTCGGCGGCGATAAGCTGATAGATCGCTGGCGCGCGCAGGTTGTTCAGCGGCAGCGGCACGGCGATCTGGTCGAAGAGGAGGACGACGAGCAGGGCGCCGGCGGCGAGCCGCTCCCGCTGGGGGCGCAATGCCCGCAGCACGGCCGCCGCGCCGAAGGCGACGAGCACAGCAAGGCAGAGCGTCAGCGGGATGCTGAAACGGTTTGGGAAGCGGTTGGCGTTGATCAACGGAAGATAGTGGAGCGCGATATAGGGAAGGGGGAAATTCGTCTCGATCCCGTCGAAGGTCCAGCGCGAGCGGCCGAGGATGTGAAGCACGGGGCCGAGACAGAGCACGGCGAAGGCGACGGCCATCCATCCCCATCGCCGGGCCGCGTGAAACCGCCAGAGCGCAACGATCGTATTAAAAAGCACCCCATAGCCGATAAAGACAATAGGAACATCGGTGAACTGGCTCGTCCACGGTGCAGCGAGAGGGCCAAGGATGGGGTGAAGGTGCGTGGGGAGGACAAAGGAAAGGAGGTCGGCGGAGAAGCCATCGGCGTAGCCCCAGCGATTGGTGAGATAGTGCCCCTCGAGGCGATCCTCATGCCACATCAGGGCAAGCAGGGGCGCGGCGACAAGCGCGCATCCCGCGCCGATTGCAGCGAGCGGGACGATCAGCCGCAGCGGCTGATGCCCGGCGCGGGCGGAGCGCCAGAGGTGATGGCCGATGAGGGGGAAGGCAAGGAACAAACTGAAGGCGGCGAGCGTTAACTCGTTGTAGAAAAGACAGGCGAACCAAAGGACGGCCAGGGCCGGGTGGACCCAGGTCGTCCCTTTGGCGTCCCATCGATCGAGGGTTTGAAGGAGGGAAAGCGCGAAGAGGGGAAGCGGCCACAGCGTCGTCAGATTGCTCGACCCGAACGACGCGTACACCCAGCGCGAGGCAGCGAACGCGAAGATCGCGCCACCGAGAAACGCTGGAATGCCGGCAGGGCGGATCCCCTCGCGCACAAGTATATACCGACACAAGAGAAATGCGGCAAGACCATTTCCGGTCAACGAAAGCACCAACAGGACATTGATAGCGCCGATGGGCCCGATGAAGGGCTGCAGGGGAAGAGAGAGCAGGCCATTGAGAAAGGTAAGAGTGTAATACACCAAGCTGACGCCGACCGGATAGAAGATATAGTCGGTAAAGAAGGGAGAGACGCCGAGCGAGAAGATCGAAAAGCGGAGCCACCAAAGGTTCCAGACAAAGATCCCCTCGTCGACGTCGATCCCAACGACATGGTCGAGAAAATGCAGCGGAAGCGGCCACGTCAGGATGACGGCGAGAACGAAGTAGCTCGCCGCCGCAAGAAGCGGGCCGCGGAGCGAAACGACCAGCGAAACGCTCGTTACGGCCGGCTGGAACGCCGGATCGGAAGCGAGCCGGGATGTCACTCCGGGATGGTAGCACAGCCCGGAGGTCATCCTGAGAGGAACAGGGATGACAGAACCGCCTGTCTTGCGGTGAGGTGGAATGAAGATGATGAACCGATTGATTGAACGAGAGCATGAGCTCAGCCGCGAACACGGCGGGGCGCTTCATCTTGATGAGACGGGGTTCGGCCTGGCCGGCGTCCCGGTCGACCCGGAGCTGGTGCGCGACTACCTCGGAACGGACGACCTTGGCGTGTCGGAGGGGCAGTTTGATGCTGCCCGCACGGGCGAAGTGCTCCGGCGCAGCCAGCGTGCCGCCGCGGAGGAGGCCGAAGACGAGTTCGACGGCGACTTGACCGGCGTCGAGGAGCCGATTGCTATCTATCTGCGCGAGATCGATCGGGTCCCGCTGCTGAAGCCGCACGAGGAGATCGAGCTTGCCAAGGCGATCGAGGCGGGCGAGATCGCCAAGAAGCAGCTGGCAGAAGGGGTGGGCGACCGCGCAGAACTGGAAAAGATCATTGAAGCGGGTGAAGCGGCGCGCCGCCACTTGACGGAGGCGAACTTGCGGCTCGTGGTGTCGGTGGCGAAGCGCTACCTCGGCCGGGGCCTGCCGCTGCTCGACCTGATCCAGGAGGGCAACCTCGGCCTCCAGCGGGCGGTCGAGAAGTTCGACTACCGGCGGGGTTTCCGCTTCAGCACCTACGCCACCTGGTGGATCCGCCAGTCGGTCAGCCGCGCTGTCGCCGATCAGGCGCGGACGATCCGGATCCCCGTGCACATGATTGAGCAGATCGGGCAGTACTACCGGACGGCGCACGCGCTGCACCAGGACCTTGGCCGTGACCCGACGGTCGAGGAAGTGGCGACCGCGATGGGATCGACCCCCGAGCGGGTTGAGAACATCATCCGCGCTGCGCGCCAACCGGTGTCGCTCGAGACGCCGCTCGGCGATGAAGATGAGTTGACGCTGGGCGATCTCGTCCCCGACCGCGTCAGCCAGGAGCCGTCGGCGGCAGTCGCGGAGAAGTCGCTGCGGGAAGAGCTCGATGAGGTGCTCGCCGAGCTGACCGAGCGGCAGCGGGCAGTGGTGAAGCTGCGGTTCGGGCTGGTCGACGGCCGCGCGCGGACATTGGAGGAGATCGGCAATGAGCTGAATCTCAGCCGCGAACGGGTCCGCCAGATCGAATCTGAGGCGTTCCACAAGCTGCGCCAGCCGCGCATCTGGGCGAAGCTGCGCGACTTCTTGGAGTAAGCGCGCCGCGCGGAGCGGCTCGCTCAGTCCCCGGTTCTTTCGGACCGGGGACAGTTCTTTTCGGCAGGATGGGCGATGGGGAGGGGAAACCGGATGGTCGCGACCGTGCCGCCGTTCGAGTGAAGTTCGAGCGTGCCTTTCAGGTCGTCCGCGATGAGGGCGCGCGCAATCCGCAGCCCGAGGTTCTGTCCCTCATCAAGCGAGAACCCCGGCGGAAGCCCAACCCCGTTGTCGATGACCCGCATCTCGCCCATCCCCTCGACCGTCGCAAAGACCACCTCGATGCGGCCCTCCGGCTGGCCGCGCAGTCCATGCTCGATCGAGTTGCTGATCAGTTCGTTCAGCACGAGGGCGAGCGAAGTCGCAGCTTTCGTCGGGAGAGGCCAGGCCTCGCCTCGGACGCTGATGTCGATCGGCTGGTCGCCGGCGAGGGCGCGCACGGCAATCGCGGCGACCCGCGTCGCCAGCTCTCCCATGTTGTTGGACTCGCCCGCGTCGGGCGTGAGAAGGTCGTGAACGGCAGCGATACACCGCACGCGGGCGAGGCTCTCGCGCAGCGACTCCGCCGGCGGCTTGGTGATCCCGTTGGCGATCTCGAGCGAAAGGAGGTCAGCGATTGTCTGGAGGTTGTTGCGGACGCGGTGCTGCATCTCCTGATTGAGCAGCAGCAGCTGGCGGTTGCTGCGTTCGAGCGCTTCCTCGTTGCTCCGGATGATCCGGTCGCGCGCTTTCAGATACTCCTCCGAGATGGCGAACAGCTGGAGGTCGATCGCGGCATTGATGCGGGCGACCGCAGCGAGCACGTCGCTCGGCACGGCGAGCCAGAGGCGGCGAGCAAGCATGCGCTGCACAGTCGACTGGACGGCAGCGCGGAAGAGCGAGAGCGGCTGCAGCAGGTCGCTCAGTTCGAGTTCGTGCTCGATGCCCCACAGCGCGCGCTCGGCACCCCAGCGCGACGCTTCGGAGGCGACTTGGGACTCTTCCTCCGGGGTCTCAGCGCGGAGAGCGGCGACCAGCAGCCGAAGGTTATCGCGCCCACGGGCGACGATGCTTTCTGCGTCGCGTCGGGGGGTGTGGAGCTGGGCGTCGGCGAGGAGGCGGTGCCACTCCTGAAGGACGAGATGCTCGTGACGCTCGAGGTAGCGCGCAGTCTGTTCGAGCGCCAGCCGCCGCAGCCAGCGGAAGAGGGGGTTCATCTGCGTTAGCGGCGCGCTCCGGCTGCTGGCTGCACGCGCTCGTAAATCTGGGTGGTCGTGATCGAAGCGTGGCCGAGCAGTTCTTGGACCGACTTCAGGTCGGCGCCCTCTGCGAGCTTGTGGGCGGCGAGGCTATGTCGCAGCGTATGGGGGGTGATAGCCACCTCCAGCCGCGCAGCACGGGCGTGCGCCTTGATGATGAGCCAGAAGCCTTGCCGGGTAAGCCGCTCGCCCCGGTGATTGACGAAGAGGGCGTCATGATCAGGGGCGCGCACGAGCAGCGGCCGCGCCTCGACGAGATAGGTCTGCACCGCGGCAGCAGCAGGAGCAGGCACGGGGAGGATGCGCTCTCGCCCTCCCTTGCCGACACAGCGGACAAAGCCGGCCAGCAGGTTGACATCCGCCACGTTCAAAGCGACGAGCTCTGAGACCCGCATTCCCGTGGCGTACAGCAGTTCGAGCATCGCCTTGTCGCGCCGCGCTTCCGGGGTGTTCAGGCGTGCCGGCTGCTCGAGGAGCCGAGCGATGTCCTCCACCGAAACGGCGCGCGGCACGGGCTTCCCCACCTTGGGGCATTCAAGGTCTTCGGTGGGGTCCGCGCTGATAATGCCGCCGGTGCGAAGGAAGCGGAAGAACGATTTGAGCGCAGCAACTTTGCGGGCAACCGTTGCGGGCGCATACTTGCGCTCGCGCAAGGAGAGGACATAGCTCTGGGTATCCTCCGCGGTGACGGCAGACCACTCCTCGAGCAGCTGAACAGCGGGGCATTCGGCGCGCAGCCAAGCGACAAACTGGGAGAGGTCATTCCGGTAGGCCGCCAGCGTATTGGGCGAGAACTTCCGCTCAATCTCGAGGAAACTTAGGAACTCAATGACATCCGTCTCCACGAATCGCCCTCCGCTCGCTCGTGGCCAGCTCGCGTGGGAGAGGCTTGGCCTCCCTCGCAATGGGGGATTGTATCACCGAGCGACGCCCGATTCGTCTACTTCGCTCCGTCGGTCACCTCGCACCTGTCGGCGAAGGTCGAGCGTTGGCGTTTCGGCCAGCGTACCGGCAGGGCCGTCGGCAGCGAGCCGCGCTGTTGTCGAGTTGGCGAAGTAGGGGAAGGTGAAGCGTGTCCGCTCACCGGGACCAAGCCCCGGCACGGGGAGGAGCCGAGCAGTAAGGGGCTTCTCGAGCAGAACGGCGAGCGCGGCGACATCAAGCAAAATGCCGGTCAACTGAGCCTCGGTCGTCTCGCCCGGCAGGGGGATGGTGTCGAGCCCGGCACCGCAGACAGCCGACATAAGGAGAAGGGTGTCGAGCGTGATTGTCCCTTCCGCGTGACGCTCAGCGAGGACGCTGTCTTCGAGCAGGGGGAGCATCACCCCGGAAAATCCGCAGCGCGGGAGGTCGACGCGCCGCAGCGTGTCGGCAAGGAAGGCGACCGCTGCCAAGGTGCCGGGACCGCCGAAGCGGACGCCAAGCTGCTCAAGCGCAGCAACAATGCTGCGGTCTGGGGTGGGGAAAGGAGCAAGCGTCAGGTCGATCCCGGCGAATCGCACTTCTTCTTCTTCGCGGATGAGCGCGTGCGCAATCGCGGCGAGACGCCCGCCCACCGCTTCCAGCGTCGCGACGAGGCGATCTCGGCAGGCGGCAAGCGTCCCCGCGCTGAACGCTGCAACGGCGAGGTCGGCCGCTTCGAGCGCAAGGGCGAACTGGGGAGAACCGCCGTCGTGATACCCGGTCGGGAAGAAGGGACCGCCCGGCGGTGTACAGGCCTGAACGGCGAAGCGAAGGTTGCCCATACCGTGGTCGGTCGCGCGCGCAAGCCGCTGAATTGCGCGCGCGCAGGCGCGTGCAGCGACGACGGAGACCCCTCCCTCGGCGTGCCCGATCTGCACCGAGCCGAACAGGCGCTCTGTAGCGAGAAGAGCGTCGGCGAGTGCGTCGCCCCACGCTAGCGGTGCGGCAGGAGAGGCAAGGCGCGCCGGCCCAAGCGCGGCGTAGTCGACCCCTGCGGCGAGTGCTGCTGCCTCCAGCCGCCGCGCCAGTTCGACCAGCGCGCCGGGGTCGTCGAGCGCCTCATCGACTGGCTGCGTAGTGAGGCGGAGGGTATCCACCTCGAACCCGCCGGCGCGGAATGCCGCTGCGCTTCGCGCAAGAAATGCGGCGCTCTTGGCAACTGTTGTCTCGAGCGTTTGCGGGGTGATGGAGATGCCGAGCGTGATGGCGCGAAGGCGCACGGAAGTGCTCCTCTGCAGAGGTAATACTCAGGAACGCGGTTCGCGAGAGGAGGGAACGCCCGCTTGGCAGGCGGGGCAGAGGCCAAACAGCTCGACGCGGTGAGAGGAGAGAACGAAATGCTCCTGCTCGGCAATCCGTTGGATCTCGCTCTCGAGCCCGGCGAGCTCGAAGGGGATGACGCGCTCGCACTGGGTGCAGACGAAGTGATGGTGGTGCCCCATATCGCAGACGGTGTAGCGATGGCAGCCGTTGTCGCCATGCACCCGGTTGAGTACGCCGATCTGCGCTAGGAGGTCAAGGGTACGAAATACCGTCGCTCGGCCGATGGAGGGGTCGACGGAGTCGACCCACGCGACGACATCGTTTGCCGTGAAGATGGTGTCCCGGTCTGCCACGCTATCGATAACGACGCGACGGCTTGGGGTAACCGAGTAGCCGCGCTCATTCAGGAGGCGACTGATCTGTTCGCTTCGCCTGCTCATCAGCCCGCTCCTTTTTGCCAGTATAGCACCCGCGCCTGCGAAACAGCGGGCGCTCTGGGTGCTTGCTGGGGAGAGCAGGGTCGCGTTCTCAGCTACAGCTTGTGCGCACAAGGACGCTGTGCTAGCATGCGCGCCCAGCAGACGCTCACCGAAGGCGAGGGAGGGAAGGCGATGGAGGCCTACTGCGTCAAGTGCAAGGCGAAGCGCGAGATGAAGGATACCAAGCAGGTGACGATGAAGAACGGCAAGCCAGCGACCGAGGGGACATGTCCGGTCTGCGGAACGAAAATGTTCCGTATCGGCGCTGGGTAGTGGCCTGTCGAGCCGTCGAAAGGGGCGACCGGCAGCTGCCGGTCGTCCTGGCTTAATGCGCGCTGCTGTGCCTTGCGGGCACGGGAGCCAGTGCCGCACTGGGGGGCTGCCGTTGCGCGGCCGACGGCGCCGGCTAGCGCTTCAGGTTGAGCAGCTCCTGAAGAATCTCGTCGGCAGTGGTGACTGCACGGCTGTTGACCTGAAAGCCGCGCTGGGTGACGATCATCGCGCTCATCTGCCCGGCGATATCAACATTCGACATCTCGAGGGTGCCGGGCATGATCTCGCCGCGGCCGCCGGTGCCTGCCACCCCTGAGACATTATTCGCCACTTCCTGGGCCGTGGGCGCGGCGGGGGCGCCGGCGAGCAGTCCTGCGGCGGGCGTCCACTCGAACATGTTGCTGCCGACCCGCTGCAGGCCCGACGGATTGGGGAAGTTGGCGATGGCGATCTGGGCGATCGGGGTGGCAGTGCCGTTCGCGGTGTAGCCGGTGACCACGCCGTTGGGTGAAACGGCAAAACTGGCATAGGTGCCCGGCGGAATGATGATCGGGACGAGCGGCGCGCCCGGCGCAGGGTTTGCGGTCTGCTGCCCGGCTGGGATGGCGTAGCCGAGGACAACCATGCCGTTCGACGGATTGACGAGACGGCCGGTAGCGTCTACATCGAACGAGCCGTCGCGGGTATAGGTGATCCGAGGTGAGGGCGCACCGCCGCCCCCGGGCACCGGGGTCAGGTCAGACAGGACGAACATCCCATTGCCTTGGATCGCGAGGTCGGTCGTTCGGCCGGTGTTTTGAAAGCTGCCTTGCGCTTGGATGGTGTCGATACTCGCCAAACGCATCCCGAGGCCGATCTGCGAGGGGTTGACGCCGCCGAGCCCTTCGGGCGCTCCGCCCCCTCCGGCGCCGGCAGGGGCGCGAGGCCCGGAGATCGTCTGGGAAAGCGCCTCTTGGAAATTGGCGCGTCCGGATTTGAACCCGATGGTATTCACGTTGGCCAAGTTGTGCGCAATGACATCGAGTGCTGATTGATGATTGCGCAGCGAGGAGACCGCCGAAAACAACGATCGAAGCACCGCTAGCTCCCTTCAGAAGAAATCTCGGTGACCGCGCTGAGCGGGAGACGCTGCTCACCGAGGTAGAGTGCCGGCTCGCCGCCGGAAAGCGTGACGCGGCTGACAATGCCTGAGACCGTCTTGCCGTCGAGGGTGGCGCTAACCCGCTTGCCGATCAGGGCGCTCGTCTGACTGAGCTGAGAGAGCGCGAGCAGGCTCGCCATCGCTTTGCTCAACTGCTCCAGCTTCTGCAGCGACTCAAATTGCGCCAGCTGGGCGATAAATTCGGTGTCCTTCGTCGGCTCGAGCGGATTTTGATACTGCAGCTGAGCGGCGATCAGCTTCAGGAAATCGGTCTGCTTGGCCAGCGCTCGCGATGCGGACGACGCTGGCGGGGCAGTGGGCGGCGCAGGGGGGATCGTGCTGATTGGTGTGGTCATCGCCTAAATCCGATAGTCGATCCGCCCGGAGGCGGCGGTCTGCGCCAAGGGGAGGGCGCGGTCGGCCGGCTCGTCGTGAACGCGCTCGCGGCGGGATGCTGGAGTTGGAGGGCTCCAAGCGCTGGAACCGCGCCCAAAAGGCGTGTTGGCATCGAACCCGCTGCTCAGCCGGGCCGCAATGTCGATGGCGAGAGTGCGCCCATCGGGAGGACGAAGGGTCGCGCGCAGCTCGGCCAGCCCGGCAGAGAGCAGTTCGCGGGCCTTCTCGTCGGCGGCAAGAACGATCTGGATGGCCGTTGGGCTGACGCGCACGGCGACCTCAACGGTGCCGAGCGACTCAGGCTGCAGCGTGATGCGGAACTCGCTGGTCTGCTCGAGCCGGCCGGCAAGCCGCGGCGCGATCTGCTCTACAAGCTGGCGCGGCGCGATCTCCCGGGCCGTTGGACGGCTGTTCCCCTGCGCCGGCGCAGCTGGAGCGAGGGGAAGAGGCCGCACGCCCTCGCCGACGGAAAGAAGAGGCTCGGCTGCGGGCGCTTCCGGCCTGCTGAGGTCGGTCTCGGCGCCAAACCGGGAGAAGTCGGCCTCAACTGCAGGGCTGGAGAGGGCAATCTCGGCTGCGGGTCCAGCGCTGTCGGAGAGCGCGAGCGGCTCGAGCGTAAGCGCTGCCGGAGCGACGAGATCGTCTCCGGCGACAGTCTGGATGAGAGCGGCGAGATCGGCAACTGTCGCAGCGCTGGGGGATGATGCGCCGGCAACACCGGCGGCAGGGGAGGCAACGGCCACGAGCGGCGCTGCTGCTGCATTCCCGCTTCCTGGGATCTCGGCGGCGGCTCCAGAGGAGAGGGCGCTGAGGAGGAGTACGACCGTCGGGTCAGGAAAGAGCGGCTCTGGCTCGTCGCGCGGCACTGTCGTTTCGTCGAGCGGCTCCTCGGGGGAGGTTGGGTCGTCGCTGGGCGAGCGAGCAGCGTCTTCCGCCGGCGGCCGCGCTGTGGTCGAGGCGGTTCTCCCCACGGCGGCGAGCGCGGCGGCAAATTCTCCGCGCCCGCCTGCAGCGCGGCCGGAGGAGGGGGGCGCGGAAACGATATCGGGCGGAGCTACCGGCGCAATCATCATATTGTCATCCGCATCACTTCTTGGTACGCCTCGACGATCTTGTTGCGCACTTGAAGCCCGAATTGGAAAGCGAGGCTGCTCTGTTCTTGCGCAATCATGACGTCGTGCAGGTCGACCAGCTCGCCGGCAGCAAAAGCCTGCGCTTTCGCGTCGGCGTTCGCTTGCAGATCAGCGAGCGCTCCAATAGCGGCGGTCAGCATTCTGCTGAACAGGTCGGCGTTTGCGCCGTCGGCGTGAGCTGCATTGCTGCTGAGTGGGGGGAGGTGGGGACTAATCCTTCCGATCGCGCCGATCTCAGCCATCGTGCTCCTCGCTACTTCCCGATCTCGAGCGCCTTGAGCGCCATCTGCTTTGCGGCGTTCAAGACAGTGACATTCGCTTGGTAGGCCCGGGTCGCCGCTAGCAGGTCAACCATTTCGACGACTGGGTTCACATTGGGATAGGCGACATAGCCTGCGGCATCGGCGTCAGGGTGGGTTGGGTCATAGACGAGGCGCGGGGGGGTGTCGTCTTGGAAGACAGCGGTCACCTCGACGCCGTCATACGCTGGCCCGCTCGCGCCGCGAAACCGGTCCAGCACGAGACTGAAGGGCGTCGCGCCGCGGGGGAGAAAGCGCACCAATTCACGCCGGTAGGGACCGCCGTCGGCAGTGCGCGTGGTTTCGGCGTTCGCCACGTTGTTTGCAATCACGTCCATGCGCACTCGCTGGGCCGTCAGCCCGGAGGCGCTGACGCGAAGGGCATGGAGGATGCTCATTGGATGCTCCGGCGGTGTGCTGCCCCAACCCTAGAGGGCTTGAACTGCAGGGAATATCGGGAAACTCCTTACCTGCGCGCGCTCTTCCCCGGAACTTTGCGTTGCCCTTGCCCTCGGGAGGAGATATCGCGCTTCAGGGGACTGGCAAGCTGATGACGCCCGGCAGCCTGGGTCGGAAGCGGCAAGCAGCCCGGGGGACGGGTAGTCCTGCCTCTTGAAGGCAGATGGTCCTAGAGGGAACACGGGACCCTTGTCAGGAAACTTTGGGACGACCGTGGGGACTAAAGTTGCGACTTTCGGCCCTGCGTTGCTTCAGGCGCTGCTCCCTACACTGCGGCTACCACAACGCTGCAAAGCGGAGGAGCGATGGCTGGTGGATTGGTGTTGAAAGAACGTCCGCGGGACGCGGCGCTCGAGGTGTCTTGGCTGGCGCCATTGCGGGCAGCGACGCGCCCTTCCTTCGGCCGCATCCGTGTCGTGCTGGCTGATGATCACACTCTCTTTCGCCAAGGCATTCGAACGATGCTGGAAGTGGTCGGCGACTTCGAGGTGGTCGGCGAGGCCTGTGATGGGCGAGAAGCGGTCGCAGTCGTGGAAAAGCTCGACCCCGATGTCGTGATCATGGACGTGTCGATGCCGCTCCTCAACGGCGTCGAGGCGACGCGCCAGATCAAGCAGCGCAAATGCGCGGCGAAGGTGCTCGCGATCTTGAGCGGTGCGCAAACGGATGTTCTCTACCAGCTGTTTGCGGCCGGCGCCTCGGGCTGCTTGCTGAAGGATGCTGATGCCACCGAATTGATCCGCGCCCTTACCGAGATCCATCGCGGCAATACCTACCTCTCCCCTGCCCTCTCGCAGACCATCGTCTGGGACTATCTCCATCTCGCCCAGACAGGGCAGCGGAGGACTTACGAAGACCCGCTTTCGGCGCGGGAGCGCGAAGTCCTACAGCTGATTGCCGAGGGCTACAGCAACCAAGAAATTGCCAACATGCTGTACCTCTCTGTCAAGACGGTTGAGGCGCACAAGGCGCACATCATGGAGAAGCTGAACCTCCGTGGCCGGATCGAGCTGCTGAAATACGCTCTCAAGAAGGGGCTGATCGCTCTCGATGATTAGAAGGGAGGCCCGTCGCGAGCGAGCGCGGAAGCCGCCGCCGGCGGGTCTCTACGAAGAGGATGAGCTTCCGGAAAGGCTGGGCCGCCGCATGATCAAGCTGACGCGCTTGGACGGCAGCCATATCTATGTCAACGCAGAGTTGATCGAGTTTCTCGAAGAGACCCCAGACACCGTCGTGTCGCTGACGACGGGGCGGAAGCTTGTCGTCAGGGAGACGGCCGACGATGTCAGCGAGCGGATCATCGCCCTCGAGCGCCGGATCCATGGCACAGACCGTCAAATAGCGAGCGTGGCGGAGTAGCGCAATGCAGCTGACGGCCATTCTCGGCGTGATCATTGGATTTTTCGGCGTGATCGGGGGCAATATCCTTGAAGGAGGAAACCCCGCCTCGCTCATTCAGCTTCCTGCTTTTGTCATCGTTGTCGTCTCGTCGATCGGCATCACCATGCTTGCTACGCCTGGCGCCAACTTCGCTGCCGCTCCGAAGGCGCTCGTCAAGCTCATTCGCAAGCCGGATATCGACCCGCCGAGCCTGATCACGCGGATCACGACACTCGCGGAGAAAGCGCGCAAAGAGGGTCTGCTCTCGCTGGAGAGTGAAGCGCAAAGCATCAATGATGACTTTCTCAAGAAAGGCATCGAGCTGATCGTCGACGGAACGGACCCGGAAGTCGTCGGCGAGACCCTTCGCAATGAGTTGTACGTGATGGAAAAACGCCACGAAAGTGTTTACACCGTCTTCGAGGCTCTCGGCGGGTATGCGCCGACAATGGGTGTGCTCGGCACTGTAATGGGCCTCGTTCATGTCATGGAGATGCTCGGCAGCGGCGACATCGAAAAGCTCGGGCATGGGATCGCGGTCGCCTTCATCGCGACGCTCTACGGCGTCGGCACCGCCAACTTGATCTTCCTGCCGATCGGCGGTCGGCTGAAGAAGCTGAGCCAAGAGGAAGTGCTCGTCCGTGAGATGATGATCGAGGGCATCCTGTCGATCCAGGCGGGCGAGAACCCGCGCGTCATCCAGCAGAAGCTGCTCGGCTTCCTTGCGCCAAGCGCGCGCCGGCGCGCGGCGAACGCGGAAGCGCGGAAGGAAGGAGCCGTCGCGTGAGCAGTCATGGAAAGCGGCGCGGCGGGGGCCATGGCGGCGCAGGTCATAACAACAGCGAGCGCTGGCTGCTGACCTACGCCGACCTCATCACGCTGCTCATGATGCTTTTTGTCATCATGTATGCCATCTCCACCGTTGACGTGAAGAAGGCGGTCGTCCTTGGCGAAGCGCTCACCAAGGCGTTCTCACCCGGGATCTTCCTTGGCGACGCGAAGACGGGGCTGGCACAGGGCGGCGGCGACGTTGCCCATCCATTCATCACCAACACGCAGCGTCAAGACTTTGGCGTCCTGCAGGAGGCGCTGACCCGGCTGGTTCGCGAGGAAGGGCTCGAGGGCAGCGTCTCGATCAACACCACGCGCGAGGGCACAGTTATCACGCTCTCAGGGTCCTTGCTCTTTCCCTCAGGACGAGCGGAAATCCGTCCCGAAGCGCTGCGGCTGCTCGATCAGATCGCTGACCTGATCCGGCCGCTGCCGAACCGAATCCGGATTGAAGGCCATACCGACGACCTGCCGCCAGCAGCAGCGCTCTATCCCTCGAATTGGGAGCTTGCCGCGGCACGGGCCCTGGCGGTGCTGCGCTACTTCGCCGGACCAGGGCGCGTCGCGCCGGAACGGCTTTCTGCAGCGAGCTACGGCCAGTACAAGCCGGTCGCTCCGAACGATAGCGTGGCGGGCCGCGCGCAAAACCGACGCGCCGAGATTGTCATCCTCTACACCCCGGGCAGCGGCTAAGGAGCATGGGCGATGCGACGACTGCTTCCGATCCTGATTGCGATCCCGCTTCTCCTGCTTGCAACAGCGGGCGGCGCCTTCATCGCGATGCAGTTTCTCGCGCCGGGCGCAGCAAGCGCAGGGGAGTCCAAGCCGGCCGAAAGCAAGAAAGAGGACCACACTAAGCTCGGCCCGACGATCCTGCTCCCTGAGCGCGTGATCAACTTGGCGGATAGCGGAACCGGTCGCTACCTGAAGATCGCGGCGGCTGTCGAGTTCAAGCCGGAGAAGGACGACTGGTACAAGGCGAGCGACGAAGAGCGCAAAAAGAAGGAAGACGAGTTCCGCAAGAAGATGGCAAGCCGGGTCGCGGTGATGCAGGACGTTTTTATCATGCATATCTCTTCGAAGCGTTCGACTGACCTGATGACGCTCGAGGGAAAAGAACGCTTGAAGAATGAGTTGCTGCAGCGGCTCAGAGCGGCAGTCAAAGAGCCGGAGGTTGTCAACATCTATTTCACCGAATTCGTGATGCAGTAGCGGAGGAACGATGGCCGTGCGCAAGGAGACCGAGCAGAAGACCGTGGTTCGCAAGGCCGAGTTCATGCCGTTCAGCGAAAGCACCGAGGTCAATGCGCATCAGAACCTAGATCTCATTCTCGACCTCAGCCTGCGCGTCACGGTGGAATTAGGCCGCACTACGATGAGCGTGCGCGAAGTGTTGTCGCTTGGCCCAGGGTCGGTCTTTCAGCTCGACCGCCTCGCCGGGGAGCAGGTGGACATCCTAGTCAACGACCGTCCGATCGCGCGCGGAGAAGTGGTGGTGGTCGATGAAAATTTCGGCGTACGCATCACCGATATCATCGCCCCGAACAAGCGGCTGCCCGGGAAGGAGTAATCCTCACGCGCTGCCGTTCGGTTCGGCAGAGCGCTCAGGGCCGACGTCTGCCCGACACCCAGCGCTGCTGCTAACGAGCGGCTCCTCAGAGTCTGGCGGAGGCGCTTAGCGATTTCCTTGGCGCAGCACGGCGCGCACGATCAAGAACCCTCCGACTGCAATCAGCACAACCGGCCACCCATATTGCCACATCCATTCCAGTCCCTGACTGCCGAGAGCGGTGAGACCGGCCAGCGCGATGAAAAAGGCGGGGAGAAGTGGCCACCAGCCGCCAGCTGGCTGCACGCGAAGCACAATTCCTCCGACCCAAACGAGCACAAAGCCCGCTGCGAGGGCGAAGAGAAAGAGCGCTCCCGCGAGCGGGCCGCTCGTGTTCGCTGCCAAGACAATGCCTACTCCAACTCCCGTGACAATTCCTCCGGGGATGAGCAGGCCGTAAGCGCGCGTGACGAACGACGCCGCGAGGAAAGTGAGCCCGATGATAAGGGCAACGAATTGTCCGAAGTTCGGAACGACTTGGGCGATGAGGAGGAGCACCCCAATCAGAACCAAAACGCCGCCGCCGAGCCATTCTATGCTCGGCAAAGGCAGAGTGGGGGAGGCTTTCGACCGAGACGGTGGACTGGGATTCTGTTCTGTCATTCGTCGCCTCCTCAGGCTGAGAATGAGACCGCGCCTAGCGGCTCCAGCATACCGCGACGGCAATGGCCGAAGCAGGCGCGAGGGAGCCGAGGGGAATGGCTGGGACGGCGGCAGAACAGTGCGGCGGGCGCGTTTGGGTGCATGGCCCATGCGTGGGGCGAAGCGCATGGCGAGGGCGAAAGAGGATGAAAGGAGGCGCGCGCCGCGCGGAAGGAGCGTCCTAGAGCGATCGGTTTGTCCTGCTCAGTGCCCAGCAGGGGGAATGCGGGCTCGCTGCGCCTTCAATTCAGAAGGCGCTGTACCCTCGGAGAGTCGGCAAGCGTTGCGGCGCGAGCCAGGTTAATGCTCGAACGCGCTCTCCTCACTTGGGTGCGGCTGCGGCACGGGGGCAAGACGGCGGTCGAGCACGGTGGCGTAGCGGCGCGCTTCTCGCCATTCCTTGGCGTAGCGATCACCGGGCAAGTGGTTCTGAAAGACGCGGGTTGCCCCGCAGAGCCGGCAAGTGCCCGTTGTCTCGGCTGCAGCGTCGCTCTCGAGGATCCAGTAATGCCGGCAGGTCGCTGTGCCGGCATCGGAAGGACGGTGTATCGGCGCGGTTCTCATGGGGCTGCCTCCAGCGCGTTCTTGGCTCGATTGTCGCCCGCTCTGCTGAAAGCAGCCTGAAGCGCGGCTAAGAAGTCGCTAAGATTGACCGGTGGCACAGCGCGCCCGCTCAATGATTAGTGCTTCCGACGAACGACCGAGGAGGTTCCCGTGGATCCGAAACTGCTTGCCGCCTTGCAGACGCTCCACAAGCTCGACGAGTGGGTCGCCCTAGCGACCACGAAGAAGAACGGCGAGCCTCATGTCAAGCCGATGATGATGGGCTATGGCGATGGGGTGCTCCTCTTCAGCATGACGGGCAAGCAGGCGAAGCTCAACCTGCAGCGCGACCCGCGCGCCTGCGTCACCCTCTTTCGGCCGGGCGATTATGCGCATGTCGTCGTTTGGGGGACGATGGAACTGCGCGATGACGCCGAAGCGCAGGAGATGTGGAACACCCTAATCCGCACCGCTTTCGGCGAGGAGGGGCTCGCCCAGCGGCAGCGCACGCTGTCGATCGAAAACGGAACCTGCCTCGGCGTCTTCACCCCCCGCCGCTGGCGGATCTACGGCCTGGGCTAGCGAGCAAAATAGAGGACCAGCAGCGAAACCCCAATCCAAAGGACAACATCGATCAGCAGCGGCGCATCGCGAAGGAGTAGGTCGTCGGGGCTGCCGCCAAGGCCGCGCTGGTAAACGAGATAGAGGTAGCGAAACAGCCCATAGAGAACGAACGGGATCGTCAGCATCATGGCGTGGTTGGCAGGCAGGTTGCTTGCTGAGAAGGTGTAGAGCGAATAGGCGATCACGGTCGATGCGGTGACGACGGCGATCATCTGGTCAAGCAGCTGGGTGGTGTACGCTTCGAGCGTCTTCCGGTGGTTCGTCGCTCCGTCCTCGAGCAGCAGCAGTTCGTGACGGCGCTTGCACAAGCCGAGGAAGAGCGCGCCGAGGATGGTGCAGACGTACAGCCACGGGGAGACCGGAACGTCGATTGCAAAGGCGCCGCCGACGACGCGGAGCGCGAACCCGGCGGCGATGGTGAACACATCGAGAATGACCTGGTGCTTGAGCACGTACGAGTAGAGGAACTGCGAGGCGAAGTACAGCACAGCCACCAGGCCGAACTCGCGGCTGAGCATGAAGGCGAGGGGGATAGCGGCCCCGGCGAGCAGGGCGGCGACGGCGAGGGCAAGCAGCGGCGAGACGAGACCGGCAGCGATTGGCCGCCGCCGCTTTTCCGGGTGCTGACGGTCGCGCTCGATGTCGGCGACGTCGTTGACCAAGTAGGTGGCGCTTGCGAGCGCACAGAAGAGGATAAACGCAGCAACGCTTTTGCCGAAGACCGTCAGGAGCGAGACAGGGTCGCCGGGTCGCCAATAGAGATTGATCGTGAACACTGCCGCCATAAACACGGCGCCGTTCTTCGTCCACTGCTTCGGACGCAGCGCGCGCAGGAGGCTCACCGCAAGCGGCGGGTGGGGAGCGGCGAGCCGCTCTGAAGCAGTCTCGACAGGGCGGGGCGCGGCCGTCATTCGCGACACTCTCCTCGCGCGGGTACCGCGGCGTTTCCGGAAGTTTGCGTCATCGGGGCGGCGTTTGCCGAGGCCGGGCTCCTGTCCGCTCGCGCCGACGGACGGTCATGCCGGGGGAAGCGCGATCCGGGTGAGGAGATAGGCGTCTGGAAATTCTGTTCCCGCGGTGACTGGAATGGGAAGGCGGTCGCCGCCGCCCCACACGTACATTCCGATGTAGACCCGGTACTCCCCGGCCGGAAGCCCGCCGAGATCGAGCCGGCGCCGATCGGGAAGAAAGCGCCCCGGCGGGAAGTCGGTTGTGGGGAACAGCCCGTCGAGCGGCTCACTGTCGTGCTGCCAGACACGGCGGCCGTCGGCGTCGAGCACATGGACGAAAACAGTGTAGCGGTCGTCAGGCGGGCGGAGCGCCTGCCACCAGAGCGTCAGTTCGTAGCGACGATTGCCCAGCGGAGTGAGGTCATGCCCGCTGAGACGGATCTGGCCGCCGATGTCGACTGCGGCAGGGTGCTGAATGGTCGGCGGCCGCGGCGTTCCCCGCTGAAACAGCCAGACCCCATCCGCTGCGTCCACCAGCCAGAAGGCGGGGTCGGCGACAAAGCGGCGGAGCGCGTGGTCGTCATCTTCCCAGAAGCCGCAGCAGACATAGCCCCGATAGTCGAGCAAGACGATCTCGGCATCGGCGATGGTCGG
Source organism: Dehalococcoidia bacterium (assembly GCA_025054935.1). NCBI lineage: Bacteria > Bacillati > Chloroflexota > Dehalococcoidia > Dehalococcoidia bacterium. The sequence goes on from JANWZD010000004.1 coordinate 199,805, forward strand.
GAAGTTGTACACCCGCTCGCGTCGGCTGAAGCGTGAGACGACATTGCGTGCGGCGGAGACCGGCGTGTCGGGCGGTACGGCGGCGACGAACCGGTCGAGAATGGCAGCATGCTCGCCGCCATGGTAGCGTTCCGGCTCGAAGGCGCGTCCCAACGGCGCGGGGCTGAGCAGGAGATAGGCCCCGGCTGCCGCGCCGAGGAGGAGCGCCGCCACCGCCGCACGGGGGACGCCCCAGCGCACGAGGCGCGCCATCCCGGCGATCGTGGCAAAAAGCAGCAGCGGGATAAGCGGCGCTTGATAGTGGTAGAGGATGCTGTATTGCGCCGGGCTGTTGCCGAGGGCGAGATAGCCGAGCGTGGGGAGCGCGAGGGCGAACGCGGCAGGGGCAAGGAGCGGGAGCCCCGCGAGAGGCAGCAGGAGCTGGAGATAGTACGTCGGCCGGCCCGGTCCGATGAGGTCGGCCAGCATCAGCCACGGCTGCGTCGCAAGCGCAAGCGCGATTGCGCCAAGCGAGTCGCCGTAGTGGCTGTAGCGGCGGACGTAGTAAAACTCGCTCCCTGCGGCGGTCAGTCGGGGCATGATGATGCCCATCGCGAGTATGCCCCACAGCACCGAGAGGGCCGTCATTGCTAGGCCGGTCCTCCACTGCCGCGCAATGACCGCGACATACAGGCCGATGGCGGCGCCGACGATCGCCATCTCCTCTTTCACAGTGAGGCTGAGCCCAAAGAACAGCCAAGCGAGCCGCATCTTCTGGGCAGTGAGCGCCCAGAAGAACAGCGCAAGCGTGGGGACTGCCCAGGCAACCTCGTGGTATTCGAACAGATTGAGAAAGTGCAGCGGCGGATAGAGCAGGAAGGCGGCGACAACGGCGGTCCCGAGCGGCCGGCTGTTCAGCCGCTGGTCGGCTGTCCAGCCGACCGGCAGCGCAGCGAGGGCGAGCCCCGCGCTCTGCGCGAGCAGCAGGGTGCGGGGGTCAGGCCAGATCCAGTAAAGAGGGGCGAGGTAGAGCTGGAAGAAGGCGAAATGGTCGCCGAGCGAGACGGACGTATGCCCGATCAGCGTGCTCTGGAAAGGACGGAAACGAGACGCTGTCCAGACGAGCTGGTCGTTGATGGCGAGGTCAGCGTCGTAGCGGGTGTAGGCGGCCCACGTCTGGATCGAGAGGAGGCTGAAGAGCGCGAAGTAAAGAAGAACGAGGGTGCCCCGCAGAACGCTCCACCGGTCGCCAGGGAGGCGAGCAGGGGCAGGCAAGGCGAGCGGCGCCGGCACGCGGGGCAGGATAGCGTGGCGCGCTGGCCGGATCCACCGCTCCTTGAGCGCGGGGAACGCATGAACTATCCTTTCCCTGTTCCTGAGAAAGGACGAGATGGGCATCTTTGATGTCGGGCCGCTCGAGCTTATCGTCATCTTCATCGTGGCGCTGCTCGTGTTTGGCCCCAATCGGCTCCCTGAATTTATGGGGCAGGTCGGGCGCTGGGTCCGAACGCTCCGGCGCATGAGCGACGAGGTCACGCGGGAGTTTGTTCGGGAGCTGAACCTCGACGAGGCGAGAGCCGCGCCCTACACCTACCAGCCGCCGCTTCCTCCCCCACCCCCGTATTCCCCGCCGCCCCCCGAACCGTCGCCTCCGCCGGCTGCGGCGGCAGAGCCCGCTCCTGTCGACGATCTCCACGCGCCAACTGCTGACCTCACGGCAGCGCCCGACAGGCACTCCGGCGACTCGTGGCATGGCTCGGCTGTCCCGCTGAGTGCTAACGGCGAGACCGCTCCCGCTGCCGGGCCGCTCGCCGCTCCCCTGAACGGCGCGGGCCAACCTGCGGAGCCCGTTGCAGACCCGTCAGCGCAGCGAGTCTCATGACCTGGCGGCTTAGGCTCATTGGCGGTTTGCTCGTCGTCGTGATCGTGGTGGTGATTGGCGGCGCGATTGTGCTGCCCGCAACGCTCAATTCTGGCCCTGCTTCTCCTTCGCCGCCGCGCCCGCCAGCGTGGCTGGCCGGCCGCCACGAGCCGTACGCGCTGGTCCAGGTCGGGGAGGCAGCGGTGTGGGCGCGGCTCGCCATCTCCCCCGAGGAGCGGATGCGTGGGCTGTCGGGCGTTGAGCGGATTGAGCCGGATGAAGGGATGCTGTTCGTCTATGCTGTCAAAGGCCGGCATCCCTTCTGGATGCGCGGCATGCTCTTCTCCATCGATATGATCTGGATCGATACCGACCGCGTCGTTGATATCAAGCCCGACCGGCCTGTGCCTGCTCCGAACCAGAGCGAGGTTGACCTGCCGATCTACACGCCGACCGCCGACGCCAACTATGTGCTCGAGGTGAACGCGGGCTGGGCGGCAGCCAACAAGATCACCGTCGGGACGCCAGTGACGATCACCTTCCCGGCCGGGGTGGCGATCCCCCGCTAACTGATCGCATCTCCAAGCAAGCATGCTATCATGCTCCCACAGGCCGGAGCGCTGAGAAGCGCCCGTGGCAGGGCACGGAGGGCCGGTGAGCAAAACGATCCTGCTAGTCGATGATGAGGATCTGATCCGGCTGCTTGTCCGGACCACGATCGAGAACGAGGAGTATCGCCTGCTCGAGGCGGCCGACGGCGAAGAGGCGCTTGAGATCGTCCGGCGCGAACATCCTGACCTCGTCCTCCTCGATGTTGGGATGCCTCGACGGAACGGCTTTGAGGTTGTCGAGCAGATCAAGCAAGACCCGGCGACAAAAGACACGATTGTCGTGATGCTGACGGCGCATGGGCGCGAAGTCGACCGGCTGCGCGGGCTTGGTCTTGGCGCAGATGACTATTTCACCAAGCCGTTCAGCCCGCTCGACCTGCTGCGCAAGATCCGAGAACTGCTTGGCTCGTGAGCCCCTGCTCACCTTCCTTAACCGGCAGAGCGGCCGCGTCACGCTCGGCTTTCTCGTTCTTCTCACTGCCGGCCTGATGGGATTTTCCGCGTTCCTGCTCTCGCCAGAAGGAACGTGGTCAGGAGATACGGGTATCCGCGCGCTGCAGGTGCGGGCGCTCCGGGAACGGGGCAGTTTCGCCGTGCCCTATCTCGGCCAAGCGGTTGACCCGGAAAACCGCTGGAACCCGCTGGCGCCGCAGTATTTCTCTTGGCAAGCTGACGGCTACTACCCGAAGTTTTCGCCCGCCTATGCGGTGATCGTTGCGGCCGCGGAGGCGCTGGCGGGAAAGCGGAGCGCGGCGTGGCCGGCGGCGCTCTCGTTGGCGCTGACGGCGGGGGCGCTCTGGTGGGCGCTCCGCGCCGCAGGCAGCCGCCTCAGCTGGGCGGCTGCGCCGGCGCTGACGCTCTTGTCGCCGCTTCTTTTCTACGCCAACGCGCTCTGGGAGCACGAGACGGCGGCCGCGCTCGCGACGGTCGGTGCGGCCGCGCTGCTCGCGGCCCAGTTCCGCTGGACTGGGTCCCCGCGCCGGGCAGCCGCGCTCGCCGCGCTCGCGGGGGCAGCGATGGGGAGCGGGCTGTGGTTTCGCCCCGAGCTGTATGTCTTCATTCCCGCGGTCGGGCTTGCTGCGCTCGTCCTCTTCCGACGCGGCTGGCCGCTTCTCGGGGCCGCACTTGCGGGGTGCGCGGCCGCTCTGGTCCCGCTGCTGATTGTCCAGCAGCTTCTCTATGGGCGGGCGGAAGGAGCGCACGTCGCCGTCGACTCGCCGCTTGTCCTTCGGGGGGCAACGCTCTCTTTCGTGGCCGGCCACTTTCTCCGGCAATGGCTTGCCACCATTCCAGGGACACTCGTTCCCCAAGGCCCGGCAGCGCTTTGGGCAGCCGCTGCGCTCGCCCTCGCTGGCGGCGTGATCGGCGCGGCGCGGCGAAAAGCGTGGGGGAGCTGGCTGATTGTTGTCGGCAGCGCGAGCGCCGGCGCGCTCGCGCTGCTCTCTCTTGCGCTGCGTCTTGCTCCTCTCGATCTCGTTGCCTCGTCTCCAGTCATCCTCGTTGGACTGTTTGCGCTCGGCCGCCTCCCCGCCGGCAGGCGCGGCGCGGCATACCGCTTCTTCGGGCTCGCGGCGCTGGCAGCGCTGCTGTTTGCGCTTCTCACTGCGCCCTCACCCGGCGGAGCGCAGCACGGACCGCGCTATCTCCTGCTGGCCTATCCGCTGCTGATCGGCTGCGCGATCCTCGCGCTGGAGGAATGGCTGGAGCAGCCCGCGTCGCGGCTGCGGACGGCGGGGCTGGCGGCGGCGGCGGTGCTTCTCGTCGCGAGCGCGGCGGCGCAGGCAGCGGGCGTGCGCAATCTGGTTGTCATCCATGAGCAGTATGCGCGCGTGGCGCGTCTGATGGCTGCGCTGCCGCCGGACCCCGTCGTCACCGACCTCTGGTGGTTTCCCCAAGTGATCCCGGCGGAGATCGAGCGGCGGCCGATCTTTGTTGTTCCTGCGCCGGCGGACGTCGCCGAACTAGCCGACCGCGTGGCGGAACGCGGTCTGACTGCGCTCACTGTTGTCACCTCGAATGAGCTCGCGGCCCCGCTCAATCCTCCGCCCGCGACGGCAGCGGGGCGGCGTCTGCGGCCGGAGCAGACGCTGTCGCTCGCGGAACGGCGCCTTGTCATCGGACGCTACCAGATCGAGTAGCGAGAGACCCGCTAGGACCGAGTATGATTGCAGCGTGATTTTCTTCATTCTCGATCTTCTCGCTCGCCGGCCCGAAATGCTGCCGGTAGTGCTCCTTGCCTACTTTGGCGGCCTCATCCTCGCGTTCACGCTTCACGAACTGGCGCATGCGACGGTCGCGTCCTCATTGGGCGACCCGACGGCGAGAAATTATGGGCGGCTGACGCTCAACCCCCTCGCCCACCTCGACCCGATCGGGCTCATCTTGATCCTGCTCGCCGGCTTTGGCTGGGCAAAGCCGGTGCCATTCAATCCGTATCGCCTGCGCTACGGTCCGCGGGTCGGGAGCGCTCTCGTCGCCGCTGCTGGCCCGGCGATGAACCTCGTTCTCGCCTTTCTGTTCGCGGTGCCGATCCGGCTCGGTCTGATCGGGCTGTCGGGAGGGGTGCCCGCCTCCTATGGCGATATCGAGGGGATCATCGAATTTCTCTGTATGACGAATGTCTACCTGAATGTCCTGCTTTGCGTCTTCAATCTGCTGCCGCTTGCGCCGCTCGACGGCTTCCGTATCGCTGTCGCCGTGACGCCGCGCGACCTCTCGGACACGCTGCTGCGCCTTGAACCATACGGGATGTTCATCCTGTTCGGGCTTTTTGCGCTTGGGTATGTCTTCCGGATCGATGTCTTCGGCAGCACGATCGGACCAGTGATCACTGGGACGACGCGGGCGTTGGTTGGGATATGACGCTCGGCCGCGCAGTCTACCGGACACGACAATTCGCTGCCTATACGCTTGGCGGCTGGGGTAAGGTGGACGATGCCAGCGCCGTCGCCGCCCTCCCGCCGCCGCTCGCGGCGCTCTTCCGGTCGATGGATGCTGCCGCGCGCCGCCATCATCTCGCCGTCTACCGGCGGCTGCGGGCGAGAGGCTGCGATACTCCTGAGGTGCTGGCGGCGGCGCTGCTCCATGATATCGGCAAAGGGCGAGTGTCGCCGCTCGAGCGGACGGCCTATGTGCTCGCTTCGCGTGTCGGGCCGTGGCTTGTCCGCCGGCTGGCGGGAGACGGGCGACGCGGGTGGCGCGCTCTCTACCGCTTAGCCCATCATCCGGCAATCGGCGCAGCCCTCGTTCAGGCGGCAGGCGGATCTGAACGGGTGGTTTGGCTGATTGCAAACCATCAACGGCGGGATGTGCGCGATCGGGATCTTCAGCTGTTGCGCGAAGCGGATGAAGCGAGCTAGGGGGCATTGTGGCAGATAAGATCGCGATCATCGGCCTTGGATTGATCGGAGGGTCGATCGGACTGGGGCTGGCGGCTGCCCGGAAGCGAGACAAGTCCCTCAGTATCGAGATCGTGGGGCACGACCGCCTGCCGGAAAACGCCTCGAAGGCGAAGCGCGTGGGCGCCATTGACAAGATCGAGTGGAACCTGCTCGCCGCTGTCGACCGCGCCGCTATGGTGATCATTGCCACGCCGGTGCTCGCCGTGCGCACTGTCATGGAGCAGATCGCGGATACACTTGCCAACGGCGCGACGGTCACCGACACCGCCTCGACTAAGGCGGAGGTCGTGCAGTGGGCGGATGAGCTGCTTCCGGACTACGTTACCTTTGTCGGCGGGCATCCGATGGCAGGGAAGGAGCTCCCTGGCGTCGAGAATGCCGAGGCGGACCTTTTCAAAGACGCGGTCTGGTGTCTCTGCCCGGGGCGGAATGCAGAGCAGAGCCGCGTCGATGTGGTGGCCGCGTTTGTCGAGGTGATGGGAGCAAAGCCCTACTTTGTCGACCCGCACGAGCATGACGGTCTTGTCGCGGGGATCAGCCATCTGCCGATCATCCTCGCGTCGGCGCTGGTCAGCGCCACCACTGCCGACCCGGCGTGGCGCGAGATGAAAAAGCTGGCGTCGAGCGGGTATCGCGACACCTCGCGCCTCGCTTCCGGCGAGCCACAGATGAATGTCGACATCTGCCTGACCAATCGGGGGCCGCTGCTGGGCTGGATCGACCGCTATATCGAGGAGCTCCAGCACTACCGGAGCCTGATTGCGCAGGGCCATGCCGGGGCGGAGGCGCTTGCGAAAGAGTTTGTGCGCGTCCAAATGGAACGCGACCGCTGGGCATATGGGAAGAAGGATGCCGAAGGCGAGGAGACGATCCAGAAGATCTCGCTTGGCCAGATGCTGATGGGCGACCGCTTCAGCCGCTTGACGGAGTATCTGCGGCAGGGGGAGAGGAGGCGATCGTGAGCCAACGGCGTCCCGACGTCGATGCCGTGCTCACGAACGTCGGCCGCTCGCCTGTGCTTGCGGTTCTCTCGGGGCCTTCAGGCGTTGGCAAGGACACGATCCTCGCCTGTCTCGCCCGCACGGGGCATGATTTTGTCCGCGTCGTCACCTATACCACCCGCCCGCGCGCAGCGCACGAGCAGCACGGGGTCGACTACTGGTTCATCGAAGACCCCCAGGAGTACCAACGGCTTCTTGCGGAAGACGCCTTGATCGAGCACGCCAACGTCTACGGGTACGACTACGGCGTGCCGCGCAAGCCGATTGAAGAGGCGCTGAGCGCTGGGCGCGATGTCCTCCTGCGGATCGATGTGCAGGGCGCGCTGACCATCAAAAGCCGCATCCCGAGCGCGGTGCTCATCTTTCTCGCTGCGCCGAGCCTCGCTGCTCAGGAGGCGCGCCTGCGCCAGCGGGGACGTGACGACGAGGAGACGATCCGACGGCGGCTCGCCACCGCCGAGCGCGAGCTCCAACTGATCGACGCATTCCACTATGTGATCATCAGCCGCGATGGCGCGCCAGAAGCTGCCGCCGAGGAGATACGCGCGATCCTGATTGCGGAGCGCCATCGCGTTCAGCCTGGCCGTCCGCTCGATGAGCTTCGCGCCTTCCGCCTCGTCGCGACGACCAGCTGACCGGAGGCGAGCGCGTCCCTCGCCCTGCTCGGGCCGGCGCTGATACTTCTACAATTTGGACAGGAGGGCGAGAAGCGATCATGGGCCTGTTCGATTGGTTGCGACGCACGCGCTCCTCACCCGCCGCTGCGTCGCCCCGCACGCCGCCAGTGCAGGATATCGGCCCGGCCGAGGCTCAAGCGTTGCAAGCGCAGGGCGCGCTGATTATCGACGTCCGAAGCCAGGTCGAATATGAGACCTACCGCATTCCGGGGGCGCGGTTGATCCCGATAGCGCAGCTTCGCCGCGATCTCTCGCTGCTTCCAGAGAGCGAGGTGCTCGTCTTTGTCTGTGAGATGGGAGGGCGCAGCGCCACTGCGGCCGCGCTGGCCGCCGCCGCGGGCCGAACTGGGGTTTACAACCTTGCGGGCGGCATGCAGGCTTGGCTCGCCGCCGGGTTGCCGGTAGAAACGTCTTCCGCCTGATGCGTCTCTTTCGCATTGCGCTTGCCCAACTGAACACGACAGTCGGCGACCTTGACGGCAACGCCGCGAAGATCCGCGCCGCGATTGCGGAGGCGCAGGCAGCGGGAGCGCATCTTGTCGCCTTCCCCGAGCTGGCGCTGACAGGCTACCCGCCGGAGGACCTGCTGCTCAAGCCCGCTTTTCTCGCCGCTGCCCGCGATGCTCTCGAAGAGATCGCTCGCTCGACAGTCGGCATTGTCGCGATCGTTGGCGTTGTCGACGCGGCGGGCGACAGCTATAACGCTGCCGCCATCATCCATAACGGCCGCATCGTCGATAGCTATCGCAAGCACTACCTGCCGAACTACGGGGTTTTCGACGAGTTCCGCTACTTCCGCGCCGGCGACCGCTACCCCGTCTATCACATCCACGGCGTCAAGGTAGGGGTCAACATCTGCGAGGATATCTGGTATCCGGTCGGCCCGACGACCGTTCAGGCGTTCGGCGGCGCGGAGGTGATCGTCAATATCAATGCCTCGCCCTATCACATCGGCAAGTGGCGGTTCCGCGAGAAGATGTTGGCAACCCGGGCGTGGGACTGCGGCGTCGCGGTTGCCTACTGCAACGCCGTCGGCGGACAAGACGAACTGGTCTTCGATGGGGGCAGCTTGGTGTTTGATCAATCGGCGAGCCTGCTCGCTCGCAGTCCTGCCTTCGAGGAAGACCTCTTGCTGGTCGATCTCGATGTCGACGCCATCTTCCTTGCGCGGCTGCACGATCCGCGCGCTCGCCAAAGCGTCGGCCTTTTTGCTGACCTTGCGGACAAGATCGAGCATATTCTCGTCACAGCCGACCCCCTCTCGTCGCCGCCGGGGCCGCGCGCTGGGCGCATCGCTCCGCGCGCCGACGACATCGACGAGGTCTATGCCGCGCTCGTCCTCGCAACCCGCGACTACGTCCGAAAAAACGGCTTCTCGAGGGTGCACATCGGCTTGTCCGGCGGCATCGATTCGTCGCTTGTCGCGGCGATTGCGGTCGACGCGCTCGGCCCGGAGAACGTCATTGGGGTGTCGATGCCGTCCCGCTTCTCCTCCGAAGCGAGCATGGTCGACGCTCGCGCGCTCGCGGAAGCGCTTGGGATCACGCTGATCACCCTCCCGATCGACGGCCCGTTTCAGGCGATGCTCGATCTCCTCGACCCCTGCTTCCGCGGAACGCCGTTCGGGGTTGCCGAGGAAAATCTCCAAGCCCGGATCCGGGGCAACGTGCTGATGGCGCTCTCGAACAAGTTCAACACGCTCGTCCTGACGACGGGCAACAAGAGCGAGATGGCGACCGGCTACTCGACGCTCTATGGCGACATGGCTGGCGGCTTCGCCGTGATCAAGGACGTGCCGAAGACCCTCGTCTACCGCCTCGCTCGGCGGCGCAATGCGCGCAGCCCGGTCATCCCAGAGCGAGTGTTCACCAAAGCGCCTTCGGCGGAGCTGCGTCCCAATCAGAAAGATGAAGACAGCCTGCCGCCGTATGACGTGCTCGACCCGATCCTCGAGCTGTATGTGGAACAGGATCGCTCGCCTGAGGAGATCGTGGCGCTTGGGCACGACCCGGCGACAGTCAGCCGCGTCGTCCGCCTCGTTGATCGGAGCGAGTATAAGCGCCGGCAGGCGCCGCCTGGAGTCAAGATCACGCAGCGGGCGTTCGGCCGAGACCGGCGCCTGCCGATTGTGAACGGCTTTCAGGGCGCGTGACCGAAGCAGGATCGTCGTCGTCGGGAGGAGAAGATGAACTGGATCGAACTGATCATGATCGCCGCTGTCGGGGTCGCCGCTCTCTGGGCATTTCGACGGACGACCCGTCTCGAAAAGGAGATAGAGTATGTCCGCCGGCGGGCGACCGACCAGATCGATGACCTGAGCGAGGAAGTGGAACGCCTTCGGACCGAGCTCCGCCGCCTGCGGGTTGCGGTCCGCACTGGCGGGACGCTCCGCTTCACGCCCGACCTGCGGATTGACGAACTGGCCGACATCCATCCCGAGGCGCCGGCAGTGCTCGCCAGCTTCCACATTGGCGGCTGTCAGAGCTGCGCGGTGGATGGCGGCGAAACGCTCGCCGGGGCGGTCCGGGCGAGGGGGGCGAACCTCGACCAGGTGCTGGCGGCGCTCAATGCCCTGCTCGAGCCTGACAATGCCGCCCGCGCCGAACTGGCGAAGATCGGTCCCGGCGGCCTGCTCCAGATCCAGACCGGGCGCTAGGGAAGCGGGGCGCGCGGCTGCTCCCTCTGGCGGGCGCGGGCCGCGCGCAGCGTGTTGCGCATCAGCATGACGTTCGTCATCGGGCCGGTGCCGCCGGGCACAGGAGTGAGATAGCCCGCAACCTGGCGGGCGGACTCCGCCTCGACATCGCCGACGACCCCGCTCTCGGTGCTGTTGACCCCGAAGTCGAGAACGACCGCGCCCGGTTTGATCATCGACCCGTCGATCAATCCTGCCCGTCCCGCAGCGACGCAGAGAATATCGGCGCGGCGGGTAACGGCGCCGAGGTCGCGCGTTCGGGTATGGCACACCGTCACTGTCGCATTGGCCGCGAGGAGTAAGAGCGCAAGCGGCTTGCCGACAATGGCGCTCCGTCCGACCACCACCGCCTCTGCCCCGCTGACCGGGATGTTGTACGCCTCAAGCAGCGCCATGCCGCCGGCGGGAGTGTTGGGGACGAGAGCAGGCTGGCCGAGCAGCAGGCGTCCGGCTTGCGTTGGCGTCACCCCATCGACATCTTTCTCAGGGTCGATCGCCGAGACGATGGCGTCGGTGGGAAGCCCCTGTGGCAGGGGAAGCTGGAGCAGGATGCCATCGACGTGAGGATCGTCGTTCAGGGCGCGGATACGGGCGATCACGCTGGCGGCATCAGCATCTTGAGGAAGCGTGACCGCGTCGGCGGCAAGCCCGGCGTCGCCGAAGCCGCGGACGATCCGGCGAACGTACATCTGCGAGGCGGGGTCCTCGCCGACGAGAACGACCGCGAGACGGGCCTTGCGCCCCTGCTCGGCGGCAAAACGCGCCGCTTCGGCTTTCACCTCGGTAAGATAGCGCGCGGCAGTCGCGCGTCCGTCAAGCAGTTCGGCTGGCATCGTTATCTCCGCTCCTCGAACGCTCGTTCCGCTGTGGCGACAAGATCCGCCGCTCCTGCAAATGCTGCCGCCAGCCGCTCTCGGCTCGAGCGGACGAATAGCTCGTCCTTGATCGAGCGAAGGTTGATCTCGACATTCAGACGCGCGCTCTGCATTGCGGCCAGCGCTAAGTAGGCGGCGACGGCAGCATCGGAGACGACATTGCTGTTGCCCCGCTGGGCGGCGGGCACGCTCAATTCGAGCACCTGGCGCGCTGCTTCGACCATCCGCAGCGGCGGGTCGCTCGCTGCTTTGAGCGCGCGCTGGATCGCGTCGCTTCGATGCTGCTTCTCCTCGTCGGTGGCGCGAGGCAGTTTGTAGGCTGCCGAGACCTGGTCAAACGCGGCTGCGTCCGCGTCGATCAGCGCTGTCAGCTGCTCCCGAAGCGCGTCTGCGCGCGCCGCGAGGGCGCGCATCTCGGCGTCGACGTCTTGGTAGTTCTTCCGTCCGACGGTCAGATTGGCGGTCATCGCCACGAGCGCAGCGCCGAGGGCGCCGCAGAGCGCCGCCGCTCCCCCGCCGCCGGGCGTGGGGGAGTCGCTGGCGAGCGCTTCGAGAAACTGACGGATGGGCTGGTCTGCGAGCACACGTTCCTCCTCTGAGCGCGGCCATCTTAGCACGCGCGCGGTGCTATACTGGCCTCCGTGCCTAGACCTCGCTGCGTGAGGTGAAACGAACCATGGTCACGGCCGGCGTTGACCTCATCGCGGTCGACCGGATCGCGGCGACGATTGCGCGCCACGGCGACCGCTTCCTGCGGCGGGTCTTTACGCCGGCGGAACTCGAGGCGGCGGGGGGAAAGCCGGCTTCTCTCGCGGCGCGTTTCGCGGCGAAAGAAGCGGCCGCCAAGGCACTTGGCTGCGGGATCGGCGCCATCAGATGGCGCGATATCGAAGTGATGAGCGACGAGCGCGGAAGACCGTCGCTGCGGCTGCACGGCGCGGCGGCAGCGCGGGCGGCAGCGATCGGCGTCTCCCAGCTTGCACTCAGTCTCGCCCATGAGCGCGCGCTTGCGGTCGCTGTTGTCGTCGGGCATTAGCGTGTTTGTCGTCACTGCCGAGGAGATGCGCGCCGCCGAGCAGTGGGCCGTCGAGCGGGGCATCTCGACGGCGATCCTGATGGATCGAGCGGGGCAGGCAGTAGCCGAGGCGGTTCGGGCGGCATGTGCCTCCCGCCGCGGCGAGGTGGTCGTTCTCGTCGGTCCGGGCAACAATGGCGGAGACGGGCTGGTCGCAGCTGTTCGGCTCGCGCGCGCCGGCTATCCGGTGACTGTCGCCTCCGTGCCGCGCCGAATCGACCCAGACGAACCGCTGCGCGCTGCCCGCGAAGCGCCGCTGCGGCTTCTTGCGCTTGATCAGCCGGGCGCGCTTGACGACCTGCACCGCTCGCTTGAGCGGGCAGCTGTTATCGTCGATGCGCTGCTGGGGACCGGCGTGACGCGCCCGCTGGCGGGGCTCGTCGCGGAGGCCGCTCGCGCCATCGGCAGCCGCCCTCCGGGCTCGTTCCTGATCGCCGTCGACCTGCCTTCGGGGGTAAACAGCGACACGGGCGCGGTCGACCCCCTGACCCCCGCTGCCGACCTGACTGTCACGTTCGCCGCGCCGAAGGTCGGAATGTTCTTGCCGCCCGGGCTTCGGGCTGTCGGCGATCTTCAGGTTGCCGACATCGGCATTCCTCCTGAGGCATTCAGGGGCGTCCGGCGGCGTGTCCTCACCGCCGACCTCGCTCGCTCCCTCTTGCCAGCTCGTCCCATCGACGGCCATAAGGGAACGTTTGGGAAACTGCTTGTCATCGCGGGGTCGGCGCGCTATCTCGGCGCCCCGCTCCTCACTGTCAGCGCGGCGCTGCGGGTCGGCGTTGGGCTCGTGACCCTCGCGACCGGTCGCTCGACCTACGAGCGGGTTGGGGGGCGCATCCTCGAGACGACCTACCTTCCCCTTCCAGAGGACGGAGACGGGGCGCTTGGCGACCGCGCCGCTGAAGAGGTGATCGCTGCCTTGGAACGGGAGCGCTACGATGCTCTCGCGCTGGGACCAGGGCTCGGGCGCGCTGTGGCGACCGACCGCTTTGTCGCGCGCCTGCTTGCGGCAGTCACCTTGCCGACCGTCGTCGATGCCGACGCGCTCAATGCGGTCGCAGGGCAGGATAACTGGCCGGCGCTGCTGCGCGCACACTGCGTCATGACGCCGCATCCCGGCGAAGCGGCGCGCCTTCTGCGATCGAATGTTCCCGCGGTCGAAGCCGACCGTCTTGGAAGCGCTGCGGCGCTCAGCCGCGGCGGCGCGGTCGTTGTCTTGAAAGGTGCCCATACTATCGTCGCTAACCCAGAGGGAGAAGCGCGCTTTCAGGGAGAGGCGAACCCGGCACTTGGCTCCGGCGGCACCGGCGATATCCTCACGGGCATCATCGGCGGTCTGCTCGCCCAAGGCTGTCGGCCGTTCGACGCGGCGATGCTTGGCGTCTATCTCCACAGCCGCGCTGCCGCCCGCTGGAGCGGGCGGAACGGCGATGCGGGGCTGCTGGCAAGCGACCTCCTGCGCGAAATCCCCCTCGCTCGCCGCGAGCTGCGCCCCGGGCGGCGCGCGGGCGCTTCCGCAAAGAGGGCACTTCCCGCTGCGCTCACAGTCCGCGCAGGAAAGGATTGAACCGCCGCTCCCGGCCGATTGTCGATGGGTCGCCGTGGCCGGGCAAGATGGTAACGTCGTCGGGCAGGGTGAGCAGCTTGTCGCGGATGCTGGTCAGCAGCTGGGCAGTGTTGCCGCCCGGAAAGTCGGTGCGGCCGATGCTTGACTGGAAGAGGGTGTCGCCAGTGTAGACCACCTTGTTCGCCTCGTCGTAGTAGCATGCTCCGCCGGGGGTGTGTCCCGGAGTGAACAGCACCCGCAGCCGGAACGCGCCGACGGCAATGAGATCGCCGTCAGCGACAGTGCGCGTTGGCGGTGGCGGGAGTTCGCGCACCGTGATGAACGCGTTCGAGGTTGGAGGGCGGCTGCGCAGAAAGGCGTCCTCTTCTGCGGTCATCACAAACTCGCAGCCGGTAGCGCGCATGATCGGCGCGATGGCCAGAATATGGTCGGCGTGGCTGTGCGTGTTTGCAATCAGCCGGACCCGAAGCTGGTGCTGCTCGATCACGGCGAGGAGACGATCTTCCTCGTCGCCGGGGTCGATAAGGAACGTTTCTCCCTCGTCGTCTGAGACGATATAGCAGTTCTCTTGGAACACCCCAACGACGGCGCGGCGGATCTGCACAGTGCTCCTCTCAGGGGTAGACGTCGCTCCGCTCGGGCAGCGAGTTGACCTTCCCGTCGGCGTCGATAAACCAATTGTAGGTGCCGGTGTAGATCCCGGAGGCATTCAGCCAGCCGGCAGAGCGGGGAGGCTCGTTCAGGAACGGCGGCGGCCCGATGAGCAGCCGGAAGTCGATGTAGGGCGCGCCGCGCTGTTCAAGCGGCGGCACACCGCCTCGAGGGAGCGGCGCACCGCTGAAGGTAGGGAGCCGCCGTGCCGGGTCGGTCGGGTTCTGGATGTAGGCGTCGACAGCCGCCTGAATCGCGCGCTGGTCGCTTTCCCAGCTTGGCCGCTGCCCAAGCGTGAGGACGCCGCGGACTGCCGGAAAGACGAACAGCGCGATCGCTGCCAGCAGAAGCCCGAGCAGCCCGAGGTTGATCGCTGCGCGGTAGAACGTGCCGAAGCGCGTCATCGACGGAATCGTAGCGGCAAGAACCCGGTTCAGCGGCGAAGCGCTTCGATGACGGGCGCCGCACTCGCATAATCGCGAGCGCCCCCCTTCAGGATAGGCGGAACAACGTAAAAGCCCGGGAGGTTGAGCGCGCGGAAGCGGCTGGCGACGTCGAGCGCGATGTCGGCGCCAGAGCGCCCTGCTTCGAGATCGCGCTGGACCCACGCGGGGATCGTCGAAAACGTGACGCCGCCAGCGACCGGGATGTCAAGGCCGAGAAGCACGGGCGGGAGCGCAGGGGCACCGCCGGCATGGTAGGCATCGAGAAATGCGAGCCACGGTTCGACGTCATAGAGAGGCTGGGTGATCAGGAACATCGCGCCTGCTTCTACCTTGCGGCGGGTGAGACGGGCTTCACGCTCGATGCCACGGCCGAGGTCGATCGTCGCCCCGACGGAGAAAGCGGTGGGTCGGCGCAAGGCGGCGCCTCGAAAGTCTCGGCCGGCGTTCAGTTGGCGGATGAGACGGATGAGCTGAGAGGGAGTGAGGTGACGCACCGGCCGAACGAGCGCAGCGTCTCGTTCGCTGAAGTCGTCGCCCGCGAGCACGATCACATCGCGGACGCCAAGCAGGTAGGCTCCGAGCAGCGCGTTTGAAAGCGCGAGGACGTTGGCATCCCGCGTCGCGATGTTGACAACTGAGGGCCGGCCTGTGCGGGCTCGCAGCGCCGCCGCGACCGCGATCGGGTCGGGGCGCACGGCGCGTCCGGGCGCATAGGCCACACAGAAATAGTCGGGGGCGATCTCGTCGCCGCCGCGAAGGTCGGCAAGCTCGGCGCTGCGCGGCGGCGAAAAATCGGCGATCACGATCGGCGGCGCGTCGGGGGTCCGCGTTGCCAGCGCAGCAGCAATGCTCATGGGTCACCTCATCGCGATGGGTAGGCGTATGCTATCGCGCTCGCGCGCTTAGCGCAGGGCGAGGCGCCTCTTGGCATTGATCGGCGCGCTCCGCCTCGTGGACACTTGCTATGAACGCCCGGTTCGGCGCACGGCGCGCGCCGAGCGCCTGGCTGACCGGGGTGCCGGCGTGTGGATGACGGCGCGGGGGGCGCGGCAGGCAGACGCCCCCTCGGCGAAACCGTCGCGAGGTGGAGCAGACTGCGCGTGGAGGCAGGAGTGCACGAACTGGGCCGAATGCTGGCCGTGCTCGGGGGTGGGCTGCTGCTCCTCGGGCTCGTGTTGATGGCGATCGGTCGGCTGCCCGGGGTGGGCCGGTTGCCGGGAGATATCATCATTGAACGTGAGGGGTTTACCTGCGTTGTCCCCCTTGCGACAATGATCCTTGTCAGTCTGCTGCTGACGCTGATCCTGAATGTGTTCGCGCGATTGTTGAACCGTGGACCCTGAAACGCTCCGCCTCGCCGATTTCGATTACGAGCTGCCTCCCGAGCGGATCGCGCAGACCCCCGCTGAGCCGCGAGACAGCGCGCGCCTTCTCGTGCTCGACCGAGCGACCGAGGCGCGTGAAGACCGCACTGTCGCCGACCTGCCGGATCTGCTGCGGCCGGGCGACTGTCTTGTCGTCAACGACACGCGCGTGTTCCCAGCACGCCTCTTTGGGCGGCGGCCTTCTGGCGGTCGCGTTGAACTGCTGCTGCTGCGCAAGCGGGCGGATGGTCGCTGGGAGGCGTTGGCGCGGCCCGCGCGTCGGATCGGTGTTGGCGAGACGATCCTGCTCGAAGGCGGGGCGCGGGCGACCATTGCTGCCAAAGGCGAAGCGGGGGTGCACATCGTCCAGTTTGACGATGAGGCGGCAGCGATCGCTGCCGGTCACACGCCGCTCCCGCCCTATATCACCACTCCGCTTGCTGACCCTGAGCGCTACCAGACGATCTTCGCTCGTGAGAGCGGCAGCGCCGCCGCGCCAACCGCGGGGCTGCACTTCACCCCGCAGCTCCTAGAGCGGCTGCGCGCGCGCGGGATTGCGGTCGCGACAATCACGCTCCACATCGGGCTGGACACGTTTCGGCCGGTGACGGAAGACGACCCTCGAGAGCACAAGCTTCATAGCGAGTGGTATCGCGTCACCCCTGAAACGGCGGCGATGCTGAATGCCGCTCGGCAGAGCGGAGGGCGCATCGTTGCCGTCGGCACGACAAGCGTGCGCACGCTCGAGACGGTTGCCGATGAGCGGGGAGTGATCCGGGCGAGCGCCGGTGAGACCCAGCTCTATATCTTGCCGGGATACCGCTTTCGGGCGGTGGACGCGCTGATGACGAACTTTCATCTGCCGCGCTCGACGCTGCTGATGCTGGTGGCGGCATTCGCGGGGCGGGACCGCGTCCTCGCTGCCTATCGCCACGCGGTTGCAGCGGGATATCGTTTTTACAGCTTTGGCGACGCGATGCTCATTCTCTAGCGCGCCGGGGTGAAACCAAATCGGCGGCGAGGCGATAGAACATCGAGAAACAACAGACACACGTGGGCGCGACCGTGGATCGAGAAGGAACCGACGAATATTGGGTGGGGCGCGCGCTTCGCGACCCGGAGGCCTTTGCGGTACTGGTGGAGCGGTACCAGGGGCGAATATTCGCGCTCTGCTACCGCATGACCGGGAACAGCGACGATGCCGCTGATTTGGCGCAAGAGACGTTTATCCGCGCTTACCGTGGGCTGAAGACGTTCCGGCTGGATGCACGCTTCTCGCCGTGGCTGTATAAGATCGCGGCGAATTTGTGCTTGAACTACTGGAAAGGGAAGGCGCAGCGGCCCGAAGAGGGGCTCGACGAACATCTGCGTGCGACCGACCTATCGCCGGAACGGCGGGTTGAGCAGCAGGAGCTCCGCGAGCTGTTGACGGAGGCGATCGCCGAGCTGCCGCCGAACTATCGCGCGGCGATCGTGCTCCGTCACCTCCACGATCTCGCCTACGAAGATATCGCCGAGACGCTCGGGGTTCCGCTAGGCACCGTGAAGACGTGGTTATTCCGGGCGCGAGAGCGGCTTCAGCAGCGCCTCGCGCCGGTGCGGGGCTGAGACAATGGAGCCAAGACTCGCTTGCGGCCACGACCCGCTCGCAATCGCCGCCGTCGCCGACGGCGAGGCGAGCGCTGAAGAGCGCGCTCGCGTCGAGGAACGGCTGCTGACATGCCGTTCCTGCCTCAGGTATTGGGAACGGATGCGCTGGCTCAGAGAGGCATTCCTCCAAGCGGCGCCTCCTCCTTCAGTCAACTTGACGCCGCGGATTATGGCGGCGATCGAGCGCGAAGAACGCCGCCGTCTTCCGCTCCGTTTCGCCGTAGCCCTTGTCGCTGCCATTCTCATCGTCGTCGGCATGGCGATGACGATCGCCCCTGCCGATAGCCTCGCGGAGTCGAGTGTGGTCGCTGACCCGCTCTGGCTCGACTTCGCCGGCGCGGTCACAGAGCCGCTTGCCGTGGCGGGAGAGCTCGACCGGGTTGTGGTGATGGGGCTGAGCGTCGCCGTTGCCGCTTCGGTCGTGCTCCTCAGCCGACTGGTCCGCGTGAGCGAGGGGTAGGGCCGTGCGCGAAGAGCGGCGAGCCTACGGCGTCCGGTGGCGACGGCTAGGGCTGATTACGCTGCTGATTGCCGCGCTCAATGGCGGAGCGGGATGGCTGGCGACGGTCGATGCCCCCTTCGGATTGTCAGGACGCGACCTCATCGGCGTGGTCGTCAGTCTCCCCGAGCCGACGCCGCCGCCGGCTTCGAGCCCCGGGGGGACCCCGGTTGCCGGCATGCCGCTCAGCCGCGAGGAGCGGGGTCGCGTCGAGCAGGGCGGAGTGCGCGGGATCGTCTTCTCCCCGGACGGTCGCACGGGGTGGCAGTTTCCGCGCCGGCCGCCGGAGAGCGCGCGTGCCCCCGGCGCGCCGCCGCAGTCGCCCCAGACGGTCGTTCGCCCGCTCGCGCTGCCGCGTGCAGGGCTGGATGGGGCGGCGCTCTATCTGGCCACAGTCGTTGCGATGGTCGGCGCAGGGTCTGTCGTTCTGCTTCTTGCTCCGGAGCGGGTCGCCCGGCTTAGCGGCATCGTCAGCGGAGGGGCAGCGCGCTTGGCGCGACTGCTCGCGATCGGGCTTGTCGCCTATGTTGGCGCAGCTGCGCTTGCCGTGCTGCTTGTTCTCATCGTAACTGGCCTTCCGCTCGCGGCGGCGCTGGTCATTGCGCTCAGCGTGGCGACCATTCTCGGCGTGGCGGCGGTAGCAGTTTCGCTGGGGGGACAGCTGCTGGCGTGGGCGCGCGTGCGGCAGCGGCGCATCCTGACTGACTTTGTTGTCGGTATGCTGCTGCTCGTGCCGTTGGCGGCGGCGCCTCTTGCTGGGTGGCTTGTTGCGCTCGGCATCGGAGCGCTCGGTCTCGGCGCCGTCCTCATCTCGCGCTTTGGCGCGCACAATCCCTTCGCGGCTGATCTTGAGCGGGCGCTATGATGGGTGGCCGCCAAAGGGGGTAACGTGAGCGACGAGCGACCCGTCATCCGCGTGCGCGACTTGGTCAAGACCTACAGGATGGGGGAATACACGGTGCAGGCGCTGCGGGGCGTCAGCTTCGATGTCTACCGCGGCGAACTGATGGCGATCATGGGGCCGTCAGGCTCCGGCAAGTCGACACTGATGAACATCCTCGGCTGCCTCGACCAGCCAACCTCGGGGAGCTATCAGCTCGATGGCGTCGAGATTGCCGACCTGACGGATGACGAGCTGGCCGAGATCCGGAACGCCAAAATCGGCTTCGTCTTTCAGACCTTCAATCTTCTCGCGCGCACCCCGGCGATCGCGCAGGTGGAACTCCCGCTGCTCTACGGTCGCTACGAGAATCGCCGGCAGCGCGCGTTCGCGGCGCTCGAAGCGGTCGGGCTCGCCGACCGCTGGCGCCACAAGCCGACGGAACTCTCGGGCGGGCAGCAGCAGCGCATCGCCATCGCCCGGGCGCTGGTCACGGAGCCAAGCATTATCCTCGCGGACGAGCCGACGGGGAACCTCGACACCAAGACGAGCGAAGAGATCATGGCGATCTTTCAGGCGCTCAACCGCGAGCGCGGGATCACCATCATCTTCGTCACCCATGAGCCGGATATCGCGAAGCATACGCGGCGGATCCTCACGATTCGCGATGGCCTCATCGGCAGCGATGAGCCGGTCTACCATCCGATTGATGCCCGAGAGGTGCTGGCCAGTCTGACACCGGCGGTGGAGCGAGCGGGATGAACCTAGTTGAGAGCGTTCGAATCGCCTTCGCGGCGCTGGCGGCCAACAAGCTGCGCGCTGCGCTGACGATGCTCGGCATCATCATCGGCGTGGCCGCGGTGATCGCGCTGATGTCGATCGGGAAAGGCGTCCAAGCCACGGTGACGGCGCAGATCCAAGGGCTGGGGAGCAATCTGGTCTTTATTCGTCCTGGCGCGGCGCGCGATGGTCGGATTGTCTTCGGCGCCGGCACCCAGCAAACCCTCACCTACGAGGATGCGCAGGCGCTTGCCGAGCCGGGCATCCTGCCGCATGTCGTGGGGGTCGCGCCTGAGCTGAGCCAGCCAGCGCAGATCGTGACGCCGGGACGCAACTGGGCGACGCGAGTCGTAGGCACGACGCCGGACTATGAGTTTGTGCGCAACGCGCGTCCTGCGCTTGGTGAGTTCATCACGAAGAGTCATGTTGAGGCGCGGTCCTCCGTCGTGGTGCTCGGGGCGAATGTGGCAACGAACCTGTTTGGCGCTGAGTCGCCGATCGATCAGACGGTGCGCATCGCCCTTCAGGGCAGGACCACCACCAACTTTCGGGTGATTGGGGTGCTGGAGCCGAAAGGATCGACCCCGCTTGGCAATCAGGATGATCAAGTGATCATCCCGATCACAACGATGTATGCTCGCGTCTTCGCCAACCGCACCACCCGCGGTCAGCAGACGGTCAATTTGATCAATGTCGCGATTGATGACCCGCGGAATATCGCGCCGACGGTTGCTACTATCGGCGAGATCTTGCGTCAGCGTCACCGCGTCGTCGAGGATGATTTCACCATCCAGAGCCAAGAGGATATGCTGTCGACGGCGCGGCAGGTGACCGATGTCCTCACGATCTTCCTCGGCAGTGTAGCCGGGATTTCGCTGCTGGTCGGCGGGATCGGCATTATGAACATCATGCTGGTCTCGGTGACGGAGCGGACACGCGAGATCGGCATCCGTAAGGCGGTGGGAGCAAAACGCCGAGATATCCTCGCCCAGTTCCTTGTGGAGGCGGTTGTCGTCTCAGGGGTGGGAGGCCTCGTTGGGATCGTGCTCGGGATGGGGATCGGGCGGCTGCTGGAGAACCTGAACCTCGGGACGCAGCGGTTAGTCGCCCTCGTAACGCCAGATGCTATCCTGTTGGCGTTTAGCGTCTCGGTCGCGATTGGGCTGTTCTTCGGGATCTATCCGGCATCTCGCGCGGCGGCGCTCAATCCGATCGACGCGCTTCGCTACGAATGATCGAGAGCACGGCGCTGGGGAGGCGCGATGCGCCTGCGGCGGCTTTTCATCCGGCTGCTTCTCGCTGGCGTGATTGCCGGGCTGCTCCTCATCGTGCCGTGGCCAGAGCTGCTGGCGCGGTTGCAAGTTCCCCTCGCCGTGACGGCGCTCGTCTGCGCGATGGGCAAGGCGCTCTACGACACCTTCTTCTATGACCACTATCAACCGTGAGGAGCGATCATGCGCATCGGCTTTTTTCCGCTGCTGGTCTGCACGCTGATCGTCGGGGTCGGGGCGGGGGGCGCAGCGGCCTACGCGACGAGCGCGAACCGAGGGGCGCCGACGCCGGTAGTGGGGTCGGTGGCGCCCGCTTCCCAAGCCGACTCGCCGACCGAGAGCAGCGCGGCGGCGCAGCGGCAGCCCGGCTTTCCTGCCGGCGGTCAGGCTGCGCCCGGCACGGGGGCGCAGCAAGGAGTCGGCGCCGCTCGTCAGCCGGTGAGCGGCGATGCTGCGCAAGGAGCGAACCGCGCGCTGACGGGAGCGGTCACCCGGATTGAGGGCAACCAGATTGTCCTCACGACCCCGCAGGGGCAGACGACGGTGACCGTTGGAGAGGGGACGACGGTGCAGCGGAGCGTACCGGCTTCACTGGCTGACGTGAAGGCAGGAGAACGGGTGCTGGTGACAGCACGACAGACGCCGGACGGGTCGCTGGCAGCGGTCGCGATCCAGATTGTGGGCGGCAACTAAAGTGGTGAAACCTCCTAGCCCTCTGCGCAGTATCACAGGTGAACGCACCACTGGAGGGAAGAAGGTGAAAAAGCACGTCGTTGCGCTTGGCAGTCTAGCGGCCGCCGGCGCCTTGGTGATAGGGCTCGTGGTCGGGACGGGGGTCGTTGCCGCCCAAACCCCGCCAACCCAGACCCCTGGCGCCCAGCAGCAGCAAACCCGCGGCTGGTTGGGCGTGGTGCTGAATGAGAGCAACAACCAAGTCACTGTCCGGTCGGTCGTGCCAGACAGCCCGGCAGCGCGCGCAGGCATCCAAGCGAATGACCGTATTGTCAGCATCAACGGCCAGAACGTGACGACGATCGCCCAAGTGCAGAATATCCTCAATCCGCTGCAGCCGAACGCTCAGGTGCAGATCGTTCTTAACCGCAACAATGCCACTCAAACCGTGACTGTAACGCTCGGCACCGTGCCGGCCCGGGGCGCGCGGGGAGGCGGGCTGTTCGGGCTGCCGTTTGGGCCGCGAATCAACCTCCCGTTTGACAACTTCCGCGGCGGCAGCTTCGCCTATGTCGACGAACAAGGACGCACCCAGACCATCGTAACGACGATGGGCCGGGTGACCAGCGTCGATGCGGCGAACAACCGGGTGACGATCGAGAAGAACGGCGGCGGCAGCCAGACCTTCCGCGTCGACGCCAACACCCGCCTGCGCGGCACGCTCGCAGAGCTGCAGACCGGCACGCAGGTCGTCGTTACCGCTAATCAGTCGGCGCCGGACCTCGCGCTGAGCATCCATGCCGTAGGCGCGCGGGGCGGGCTTCGCGGCCCGAAAGGCCCGGCGCCGGGCGCCACGCGCTAGACCGTCTCTCCATCCCTGTTGCTGCGTCGCCCCACCCGCAAAGCGCGGGTGGGGCATTGTGTCGCTGGGGCCGGGCGCTATTGGCGTTCCGGCGCCGCTGCAGCATGCCCCCGCGAGTGGAGCGTCGGCCAGCGGCCGGTTCCGCCGAACGTCGAAGCGATACAATTCGACGAGAAAGAAGAGGGGGGCAGCGATGGTCGTGCAGGAAAAGACCTCAGACCGGGAGCGCGCGCTGGAGGAGGCGCTGAGGCAGATTAGGAAGGCGTACGGCGAAGGCGCCATCATGCGCCTTGGGGAGATGCGTCCTGTCGGCGCCGAGGTCATCCCCACCGGCATCCTCTCCCTCGACCTCGCCTTGGGGGTCGGCGGCGTCCCCCGCGGGCGCATCATCGAAATCTTCGGACCCGAGAGCAGCGGCAAGACCACCCTCGCCGCCACCATCGTCGCCCAAGCCCAGAAGCGGGGCGGCACCGCCGCCTACATCGACGCCGAGCATGC